>CAZPYK010000001.1:0-82281 GCA_964590755.1 uncultured Ruminococcus sp.
GTTAGGGTGGCTCTATTTTGCCGTGCAGTTGGCTCTCATGGGGCGGTATTTGCAAGAATATTTCTTTTGATAACATTGATGTTGTAGTTGTTATCGAGAAGGATTCTTGCACTATTGAAATGATATATGACACCGGCGACGTTGCTACGATCGTTATTTCGGAAATCGGAAACGTGAAATTGACGCTTCCCGCGGCGTAACCGTTTACATTTAATAAAATTAACCTCGGCGGAGCGCATCTGCCGAGGTTGTTTGTTTATACGTTAATTACGGTTGTGAAATTAAACATTATAACAGCTTCCGCCTATAAATTCGCGCATGAGCGAATTACACGGTATCAAACTTTCATTATCGATGGGGCGAAAATATTTTAAATACTTTATAAGCCGGTTGGCGACAAGGAATTGAGGCTCACCGGCATCAATCTCACGCAGCGCCGGCAATGCTTTCACTCCCAATACACACAACTCATATTGCAGCGCGGAATTGAAAACATAATTTGCCCCCTCTTGGCCCGGATAGATCCATTTGAATTCACCGTTGCGCACCGACTGCCACATATCTATCGTTTGCGCCGCGGAGCTGCCGCGAAAATTCATATCTCTTACAATGCGTCGAATAAGTCTCAGATCTGTCGTACTCAACGGCGAATGATCATCGATATTAATTTGAGCCTGAGGAGAAATATAGATTTTGTATTTTTGGTGCTTCGGAATAGATGCCGTCAGTTTATCATTCAGCGCATGAATTCCCTCGATCATGATTGGCTGATCGTCGCGAACGCGAACAGTTCTTCCCTTCTCTCGAGCACCTGCCTTGAAGTTGAATTTCGGCAGCGTTACCTCTTCCCCGTTAATAAGATCGAAAAGATCTCTGTTAAAGCGTTCAATGTCCAAACAATTAATATGCTCAAGGTCTGCATTTTCCGGAGAAACGTTCTGCAAGCGGCATATCTCTGATCGATTCAAATAATAATCATCCATGGATATCATAACGGGAGATATGCCACGCGAGCGCAATTCTATCCTAACGCGGTTGCAAAAGGTTGTCTTGCCGCTTGAGCTTGGCCCCGCAATGCAGATGAGACGTATATTGTCGATATCGGATTCAATTTCGCGCCCCAATTCCGCAAGCATACTGTTGTGGCGAGCCTCGCAAGCTTGAATAAAATCGCATACGCTGTCTTCCTTCTCAACTTGGCGGTTGATATCCGCTATCGTCTGCAAATTTGCTCTTTTGGACCAGAGATATGCCCTTTGCAGAGTTCTTTCATAGGTCGTCTCTTCGACAAAGTCCGGAATCTTTGCGCCGAGCTCGTATCTCGGATATTGAATTATAATTCCGGGACTATACGGTCTTATAAGATATTCGGATATGCACCCCGTGGAAGGTGCCATATAGGAGTGCAGATAATCGTAATATCCGTCGCAGGTGTACAGATGTACCGTGCTTTCCGGACGATAACGCAATATATCAAGCTTGTCAAAGTGGCCCATGCTGCGATATATCTTTTCGGCTTCCGTTTTTGTTACCGTGACGCGTTCAATGGGGAGATCGGCGGATATCAAACGCGCGACCTCTTCCATTATGCGTTCGGTCGCTCGATACATATTAAAGCCCGGAGTGGCGGAACGGCAGAAAACGGATCTTGACACATGGTATGAAAACGCAATTTTTACATTGGGATATACATTGTGAAAAGCCATTGAAATGATAAATCTGAGCGTGGCTTCGTATGCTTTGCCGGCTTCGATATTATCGAGTCCCTTGAGCGTGATGCACATTCCGTCGTTTTTTTCAGACAAACGATATTTCAATTCTTTGATCTGCTTTCCTATCATACAGACCGGAAAGCGGCGTTTATCTTCTTCGTGTAAAATATCTATAACGCGAGTCCCGACCGGTACACGTATTGATTGATTGTATAATGTTATATTTATCATGTTTTTATATACCTGCAAGAAAAAACACATAATAATATTATTATGCGAGTTTTCGAATCATTAATTACATATCTCGACGCAATTTTTGAGCCCTCACATCAGTACCGGTAAGCATGAACGTCAAAAATTCTCCGAATATGCGACTGGTTATGCGATCCCAATACTTTTGGCGCATTTCTTCTTGACGCAGATTTGTACTGATGAGCGTCGGCAACCCCTTGTTTATACGAGTGTTCAGCACGTCATAAAGGCAGCTGACAGTGAATTGGTTTGTCACCTCTGAGCCTAGATCGTCAATGACGAGAAGATCGCAGTTATAGTATCTGTCGGTTCTTTCGCCCGATTCTCGACCGCTCGAATTTCCGAATCTCACACGCTCAAAGTCGGAAAACAATCCTATCGCGCCGGTATATATAACGTCAAAACCGCGCTCTATGATGACCTTGGCGGCAGCAACCGAAAGATGGGTTTTTCCAAGCCCGGTTCCTCCGAAAAGTGCTATACTTTTGGAGGATCTGGGATCAAAGGTCTCGGCAAACTTGCGCATCGTTTGATATATATAGCGCATATTTTCAAGATCTCTTGGATTTGCGGCATAATATTTCAATGAGAAGTTTTCAAATGTGTTATTCTGCATCAGCTTTCCGATTCCGGATGATTCGTATCCTGCCATGATCAGCCGTTGCTTCATGCATTGACACATATATCCGTCGATATACCCCGTGTCTTGACATTTAGAGCATTCAAAGTGAGGTTCTGAATAATCGATCTGATATCCCGCTGATAACAACAACGCATCTCTGCGTTGCTTCAGTTCCCGGACTTCGGTTTTTATATCATTTACTTTTAAGGTTGAAACCCCCAACGCCGCACCCATCAACTTTATGCCGGTTGCCGACAGCTCGCGGTCTATTGCTGCCGTTTCGGGTATCGCGCGGTGAAGCTCATTTTTTCTTTCATCTGCGGCATTCAGAGCCTCGCGATGTTTATTTTCGTATTCATCTCTGACACGTCTGTAATTTTCATTGCTGTAGCTCATTGTAATAAAAATCCTTTCACGGGAAATACGATGCTTCGCGGCTTGCAAAGGATGACGCTTCCTCGGATATTAAAGCCGAAATAGCATGTGCCGGACGGACCGCCGTTTTCGTCAAGTGTTGTTGTTTTTGTTTTTTCGTTGCTTGGATACTGTTTCCGGTATTGCGTCGGAATCACCGTAACTGCGGCGCAGCGAGGCTTCAAAAAAGCTTTCTGTGTTGAAACTGCTTCCCACAGGCTTCGAATTATCGGAACCATCCTTCACCGCAAGATAAGCATTTACTTCATCAATCGATTTCAGCATGGCGGCATCCCATGATTCAAGTATGGCATTTGCGTACGGCAAAGATGGCTTTCCTATCGCGTCGACCGTGATCTCGTATGCTTTTTTGATCACGTCGAGATCATAACCGAATTTTCCGACCCACGCATCTATAAAGGCTCTTTCGCGAGCGGTAAGTGCTCGGTCCGGATTCATACCGAACAAGGAGCGTATTCTGCTTTCGAGCTTTGCGGTTGCTTCTATCGCCCGGAGATGTTCATTCAATGCATCTGTGGTGGTTATGCCTTTATCGTAGAGTTCAAATGCGGTGGTTTCAATATATCTCAGCGATTTCTTTCCTATACGAACGCAGTGTACACATAGATTGGTTATGTATTCTCCGTCAAGGTCGAGGTAATCCATAAGCCCGACCACCTTTGCCACCTCTGAGGTGCTGAACATCTTACCGATGGTTTTTTCGCATTCGTCTATTACCGCGGCGGCATCAGAGCGTCGCTCAAGTACTCCCCCAAGCTCCTCGGTGCTGTAATGAGGCACGCCGACCTCGGGCTTTTTGCGCTTTGCGGGCTTTTTCGGCTCCGCTGACGGTGTAATTGCGTTAACGTTGGAACGAATAACGCCGCATCCTTGCCAATGTTTAATATCAACTTCGCTCGAAATATTAAACATAGAGGCGGCGCATTTCGGTTCACCGCCTTGAAGCACGTAAAGACAATATAAAAGCGACTCCACGTCTTTCTTGTCCGCGTCACACAATCGTTCGGCGGCAGCTAAAGGGAGCACAAGCACTCCGCCGCTGTAATCGATCGAAACGTTCTCAAGTGCTATTTTCAGATCATTTTTTTTCATGCCGATAATATCCGCATCCGCTTATCAATCGTTATCGCCGCGAGGCTCGTTGGAATGCAAACGATAGCATAGAGTCATGAGCGAGTCGCCCAAGTGTACATTTTCCACTATGGCAGTTTTTTGCTTCAGATCGAGTTCGTTGCTGGTGAAATTCCATACACCCGGCACGCCGGCCTCTTCGATGGTGTGCAATGCTTCCGCTGCGCACTCTTTCGGAAGTGTCAAGACAGCAATATCCACCTTGTGGGATGCGCAGTAATCGTAAAGCTGCGAATAGGGGTATATCAGCACACCTGATACCGCGTCTCCGATGATTGCGGGGTTGTTATCAAACATTGCAATGACTTTTACGCCTCGGCGTTCAAACATTGGCGATCGTACGATGGCGCGTCCGAGATGCCCGGCTCCGATGATCACGGCGCTGTATTTGTTATTGGCTCCGAGAATGTCGAGTATTTGAGCATACAGCTTTTCAACGTTATATCCGTAGCCCTGTTGACCGAATCCGCCAAAGCAATTCAGATCTTGACGGATCTGAGATGCGGTGACATTCATGATCTCCGCCAGTTCGGCGGAGCTTATGCGAGTCTTACCGTGCGCCAGCAGCTCGCGCAGATAACGATAATATCTGGGAAGCCTTTTTATGACGGCGTCGGAAATATTCTTTTCACGCTTGACGGAACTATGTTCACCTTTTGTGCTCATAACGTTATATTTCACCTTCTCTTTTTTGATTTGTCCTAATCTATATGTCGCTGTCTGCGGCACTTGCGTTCAGAGATGTATTGCCTATAATACCGGCGTTAAACACAAACGCCCCCTCGACAGCAACCATTGCGGCATTATCTCCGCACAGCGATATCGGCGGAATGATAAGCTTGGCACCGCACGCGCGGCAAACTCTTTTTGCCGCGTCTCTCAGGTGCGTGTTGGCGGCAACGCCACCGGAGATGACCAATGTGCTGCAGCCGCTCTCCTCAAGAGCCGTAGGAATCTTTGATGTAATTGCGCTTACAATTGCATTTGTGTAGGCGGATGCGAATGCCGCACGAATTTCTCCGTCCAAGTTTTCGCCACGTTGCCTCATTCCGTTTAAAATATTCAGCGCGGCTGTTTTGAGTCCGCTGAAGGAAAAATCGAGATTGCCGCCTCCGAGTGCCGGAGAAGGCAATTTTAAATCGCGGACGCGATCGCTACCGTCTCCCAAGTGCGCCAGCTCGTCCATTTGCGCGCCACCGGGATACGGAAGTCCGATCACGCGTCCGATTTTATCGAAGGCTTCGCCAGCGGCGTCGTCCCGCGTGCCGCCTATCTCGCAAAATTCGGTATAGTCTTTAACATGATAAAATGATGTGTGTCCGCCCGAAACGACAAGCGAAAGGAATGGCGGCTTCAGCTGTGTGTCCGTCAAATACGCCGCTGCGGTATGAGCATGCACATGATTTACCGGGATTATCGGTTTGTTGTTGGCATAAGCAAATGACTTTGCAAAGTTCACTCCAACGAGCAGGGCGCCTATAAGACCCGGATGGGACGTGACCGCAACTGCGTCAAGTTCGGCGATCGTCACGCCCGCTTCATCGATAGCTTTATGTACTGTCGGACATATCGCTTCAATATGAGCCCGCGATGCAATCTCGGGCACTACGCCACCATATAAGCGGTGCGTTTCTATCTGAGATGCAACGATGTTCGAACGCGCTTTTACCGAGGCGTCGATCATCTCGACAACCGCTGCCGAGGTTTCATCGCAGGATGATTCTATTCCAAGTATGAGCATAAGCAATAATGCCTTTCAAGTTTAGATTATATAACATTCTTTGCACAAATGCCTAAAGTCAAGCATTTTTCCATCACGATGGCATTCTCTACGGGGTGTGAGTAAAAGCATTTTCTTATTCCGACAGGCCTAAAGCCGAAAGTGTTGTATAGTGCCTTTGCCGCTTCATTGTGCTCTCGCACCTCAAGGGTTACGCGCCGACAACCGCGATCGGCAACCAATTTCAGAAGGCCGATCATTACGGCACTGCCGTACCCTTTTCTTCGCGATTCGGGTGCCACTGCGATATTTACGATGTTGGCTTCATCGAGCACACATTCAACGCCGCCGTATGCAACGACACGGTCTCGATATATTCCCGCCAACCCGAAAATACTCGTGCTTTTAACAAACAATTCGACGAAGGCTTGTTCGCTCCACGGTTCCGAAAAGATCGTTTTTTCAATAGCAGCAGCTTCTTTTGCATGCTGTTCGGCGAACTTGATCACCGTGATTCTGTCTTCTGCGTGCTCGAGCACTTGTCGTTCACCTGCTTTCGGAGATACATTGTCCGAGAACGCCCGAATCTTTTACACAACGTTGATTTTCGTATTTATTGCAAATATATACATCCTCGCCGTAAACGAGCACAGACATCGAATAATAGATTCCCGAATATTTTGTCGATTCGAATTTGATAAGATATGTTTCGTCGGGATCGTTGAGCGGTTTGGACACTGTGTCGCCGTTCGACCAATCCGTCAGCACGGTATTGAGATCGTCATCGGTGATGACCGCAAGAGATATTACGATACTGTCTCCTATATCGCACAGATAGGCAAGCGATGGTTCAAAATCCTCGATCGTGCTTATACTGTCGTTTCCGGCGTAAAGCACATCCCCCCATTCGGTACAAAGCCACTCTGATGTATCAAGGCCTTTTATCGAATATAGGTTTTGAGAAGAACCTGCGATCTCAAGGCTTGCATAAGCTTTCGATGCCCTTTCGGCAGGCTCAAAGCAATTCGGCAGATATTGATATGATATACCTGCGCGATCGTCGATTATGTGCATTCCGTTTGATTTAAGCTTGCGTCCGCATCCGCAGAGCGTAAGTGTTGAGCACAACACAATGCACAATGCCGTGATCGCCGCAATCATTTTGAAGCTGATTTTATTCTGCATTTCAATAATACCCTTTTGACATATTCGATGATCAATATCCCAACTTTCCGCCGAGTGAATCGTCGTTTTCCACCCAATCGGATACATTGATAATGCGATAATTATCTTTATCGTCTCGCACTATCACTCTGGATATTCCTGCGTTTATGATCTGCCTTTTGCACATCATGCAGGATGAAGTGCCGGAAATGATGCTGCCGTCGATCGGTGAGGTGCAACACATATAAAGCGTTGAGCCGAGCATTTGATCGCGCGGAGCTGCGATTATCGCATTTGCTTCCGAATGAACGGCGCGGCAGAGCTCATATCTCTCACCTCGGGGTATGTCAAGTTGTTCGCGATAGCATATACCGAGATCTCCGCAATTAGCTCTTCCCCGCGGCGCTCCGTTATAACCGGTTGAAACTATAGTGTCATTCTTTACGATTATCGCGCCGAAGCGGCGGCGAATACACGTACTGCGTTCGGATACGGTTTCGGCTATGTCAAGATAATAATTATCCTTTGATCTTCTGTTATTGATCACACTCATAAAAAAGCACCTGCCTTTTACAATGTTTTGACAAAGCTTTTCAAAAAGCTTGAAAATTCCGCGCCAAGATCGGGATCAAGACACGCTCGACTGACATTGGCGCTCAAAAAGCCCAGCTTTGACCCCATATCAAAGCGCTGACCTTCAAAATCAAGCGCTGTCATGCCGCTGCGCTGGGCCAATGTGCGCATAGCATCGGTCAATTGGATCTCGCCGCCGGCACCCGGAGGGGTGTTGTCAAGTATATCAAATATGTCCGGAGTAAGAAGAACACGTCCGAGTATCGAATAATTGCTGAATATAAGATCACGTGTTTTAGGCTTTTCTATCATGTCATCGACGAAAAATTCATTATTGCTTCCGTCTATCGCGTGAGTTTTCAATGAGCAATATTTCATCACGAGCTCCTCGGAAACAGGCTTGACGCCGCAAACTGCTCTGCCGTATCTTTCGTAGCTTTCGATCATCTGCGCAACGACCGGCTTTTCGGAAAAAATAATATCATCACCGTATAAGACCGCAAACGGTTCGTTCCCGACAAAGCTGCGCGCGCAACCAACGGCATGTCCGAGTCCGCGGGTCTCCTTTTGTCGCATAAAAAAGACTCGCACTCCGTGCAGATCCGCCGATGAACGCAAGCTATCGATATCATCAAAACGTTCTTTGGCGGCGAATTTAGCCTCATATTCCGGAGAATAATCAAAATAATCCTCCATGATATCCTTTCCACGTCCGGTAATTATCAATACATCGGTAATTCCGCTGAGCGCCGCTTCCTCAACCAAATACGAAATAGCCGGTCGGTCCACTATCGGAAGCATTTCCTTTGGCACGGCACGTGCTATGGGAAGCATTCGCGTTCCAAGCCCCGCGGCGGGTATAACGGCTTTTCTTATCGGCGTTCCGAATGTTCCGTCTGTTTCAAGCATAAGATTCTCTCCCTTGCATGAAAGTTATTGTTAAATATATTATATATGATATTTAACTTCGTGTCAAGGTCATATGTGTTAATTCGGCATTAATACGCAAAAAAACTTCGACAATCGATTATTGAAGGATCGGATACAAATTGACATTCGCGGAATCTGTGATGTTGCGAAAAAGCCGGATTGGTTATTGATTTTCGGATCGATACGTGGTATAATTAAAGACGAACACTAATTACTGTAGAGATCAAGTCTGAAAAACATTCAAACGAGCGGCTTGTTGTCTTTCGCAACATAAATGCGTAAATTTGTGAAGACAATATCAAAATTGCCGACAAACCGCAGTTGACCCAAACTGAAAGGAATTGTCATGAGATATGGAAAAAGATAAGATAGCAAGAATCAATGAATTGGCTCGAAAATCGCGCGAAGGCGGACTTAATGAGCAAGAAGCCGCAGAGCAGGCGGCACTTCGTGCGGAATATATCTCGGAGATAAGAGCGAGTTTTACGGGAACACTTGACAATACGGTGATATTGCACCCGGACGGACGCCGTGAAAAGGTGAGCCAAAGACGTAAAGCAAAGGAATAGGATCAAAATGACGGAAAAGCTATTGTTTGACGCGATCTCGCGTTCGAGTTCGGACACCGAGTCTCTCGGGGCGCAGCTGGCGGAGCTCATGTGCCGCGAGAAAGATATTCCTGCTTTTATTGCACTTTACGGCGATCTCGGTGCGGGAAAAACAGCTTTCGTTCGCGGTTTTGCTTCCGTGATGTCGCCCGGTTCTGCCGTTCGTTCTCCAACTTATGCGATAGTAAACGAATATGCTCGCGGAGAATTGCCTCTGTTTCATTTTGATATGTACAGAATAAACGACGACGACGAACTCTATTCCTCGGGATTCTATGATTACGAGGGACGTGGCGGAATATGTCTTGTCGAATGGTGTGAGAACATCCCTTGGGCTTTGCCGCGTGAAAGAGTCGAGACAAGGATAAATAAATCGGAAAATGCTGATGAAAGAACGATATCCGTTAAGCTGATATGCGAAAAGGAGCAAGTGTGAAAAAGAATGAAAATATTGGCCATAGACACTACCGCCAAGACCGCAACTGCGGCACTGTGCGACGACCAAAAGCTGCTTGCACAGTATACGTTGAATAACGGCAATACCCACAGCGAAACGCTTTTGCCGATCGTCGAGGCAATACTCAATGCATTCCGAATGAAGCCGCATGACGTAGAGCTGTTTGCGTGCGCCGCGGGCCCGGGATCGTTTACAGGCGTGCGCATAGGAGTTGCAACGATAAAGGGGCTGGCCTTCGGAACTTCGCGACCCGTCATCGGCGTGTCGACCTTGGAAGCGTTGGCGCGCAATCTGGACTTCGGAGATGGAAAGTTCGAAATCGAACATCCAAAGATCATCTGTCCCGTCATGGATGCCCGCCGCGGTCAACTGTACACCGCAAGTTTTATACGTCGCGGAAACGGTCTTGAACGAATAACACCGGACAGAGCCATAGCATATACGGAATTTGAAAGCGAAGCGCTTTCGCGCGGCAAGATCTGGCTGTGCGGAGACGGCTATGAGCTTGTACGTGGACTTATGCCCGACGACTCGACGTTTGAAACTCCGGAGCCTCTGAGATACCAATCCGCATATTCTGTGGCAATAAGTGCGCTGACAGAGTATCGACGCGGAAAGCTCGGCAGTGCAGACAGCTTGATGCCGGTATATCTGCGTCCTTCGCAAGCCGAAAGAGAACGCGCCGAACGTATCGCGGTTGAAGCAACAAGCAAAGATCATAAAGAACAATAAATTATACAAATCATTAGTGCAAGAAAGGTACTTGATATCGTGGAAAAAAAGAAGATCATAATCGGTTGCGACCATGCCGGATATGCGGCAAAGCTAAAGCTTACGGAACTGTTAAACTCCGAGGGATGGAATGTGACGGATGTCGGATGTTATTCAGATGCAAGTTGCGATTACCCCATACCCGTGCACAATCTGTGCACACGCATACAAAACGGAGAATTCTCTCTCGGGATACTCATTTGCGGGACCGGCATCGGCGTTTCAATTGCCGCGAACAAGCATCGCGGAATTCGTGCCGGCGTCTGCTCGGATGTATTCTCTGCCGAAATGACCAGGAAGCATAACGCAGCCAATGTGCTCTGTATGGGTGCTCGTGTTCTGGATGATGACATGATCGCAAAGATCACGCATGTATTTCTTTCAAATGAGCCTCTTGATGAGGAAAGACATCAAAGAAGGCTCAAAATGATAAGCGAGCTTGAAGACGGCAGCTTCGACGATAAACATTATGAGCTCTGAGATCAACAAAAAAACATCTGATATCTCCGGACTTATCCGTACTGTTGTCGGAAACCTTAAGAAGCGCCACACAACTGCCGTAATAGTTGCCGCGGGATCATCAACACGTATGTCCGGAAGTACACCCAAGCAGTTTATCCCGCTTTGCGGTATGCCTGTTGTCGCCATGACGATCAGAGCGTATGAGGAGTCCGAATGCATCGATGACATTGTTCTGGTGATTCGCCCCGGAGACGAGGAGCAATACGAGGAATATCGCGAAAAATTTTGCTTTCAAAAGATCAAGGCCATCGTTCATGGAGGAAAGACACGTCAAGCGTCTGTTATGAACGGTATATGCGCAGCGGATGAGAAGACCGCTTACTTCGCGATTGCGGATGCGGCGCGCCCACTTGTCACGGCGGATATGATACGATCGGTCTGCGTGGCGGCATATCGTTTTAACGCCGCGAGCGCCGCGTGCCCTGCCGTTGATACAGTAAAGCGAGCCGATTCAAAGGGATTTATCATCGATACTGTGGAACGCGCTGTTGCATGGCAAGCACAGACTCCGCAGGTGTTCGGCGCGAATCTTTACCGTGCGGCGGCATACACAGCGCGTGACGAAGGCTTTGAGGCGACCGATGACAATTCTCTTGTGGAGCATATAGGCTGTAAGGTCAAAATTGTGGATTGCGGGCGAGAAAATATTAAAATTACAACCGATTGCGATATAGCAATTGCGGAAGCTATATTGAAGCACCGAAGCAGTCGCGCATGATATTGAACGGAGAAGTTACGAAAATGATAAGAATAGGTCATGGCTATGACGTACACAGGCTTGTGTGCGGAAGAAGGTTGATCCTCGGCGGCGTCGACATAAAACATGAGTGTGGGCTTCTCGGGCATTCCGATGCCGACGTTCTTGTTCACGCGGTGATGGATGCTCTTCTCGGCGCAGCCGCTCTCGGTGATATCGGGAGGCACTTCCCCGATTCGGACCGAAAATATCTTGATGCGAACAGCTTGACACTTGCCGCGGAGGTGGAAAAACTGTTGCGCGCCAAGAAATATAAGATCGTCAATGTTGACGCCACCTTGATAGCGGAAAAGCCTAAACTCTCGGGGTATATTCCTCAAATGAAAAAAAACCTTGCCGCCGCACTGAAAACAGACGAGGAAGCAATAAATATAAAGGCCACCACCGAGGAAGGACTTGGATTCTCAGGAAATTGCGAGGGGATCGCGGCACATGCTGTCTGTTTGATTGAAACCACATAAGTTCCAAGCACGGCGAAGCATTGGTGCCATCTGCGCATCGTTGCCTCGCCGCATTAAGCGGTCGTCGGACGAAAGACTTCTGCCGAACATCCGTGTCGTCTTCAACTTCTTTTTCCGTCCTGTACCGCATTCCTTCATAACACATAATATGGTTACATGCCGTTTAGTGACACAAAAAGACAACTTCACGAATAATTTGACATGAAAGGTTCGAAAAATCAATGATCGACAAGAACATATACATCTCCCCATCGTTGCTTGCCGCCGATCCGTGCACGCTGGGCGCTTCGGTGGCGCGAATAGAGGAAGCCGGGGCAGATTTTTTACATTTGGACATAATGGACGGTAGATTTGTTCCCAATATCAGCTTCGGTCCGAGTACGGTTTCCGCATTGCGCGCTCAAAGCAAGTTGATATTTGACGTGCATCTCATGATAAGCGAACCGTTGTTCTTTATAGACAGGTTCGTTTCTGCGGGAGCTGATATCATAACTTTTCATCTTGAAGCGGTAAGCGATCCGTTGCCTTTGATACAAAAGATAAAGGAGGCGAAAGTCAGAGCCTCCGTTGCCATATCTCCGGACACTCCCGTCGACGAGTTGCTTCCCTACCTTTCGATGATCGACATGGTCCTTGTCATGACTGTGGTTCCGGGCTTCGGAGGCCAAAAATTCATGCCGCAAATGCTTGAAAAAATAGAATATCTGCGAAGGCAGATCGACATACGCGGCCTTGATACAGACATTGAAGTCGACGGAGGCATTAACACGGACAACGTGGGGCTCGTCGTCGGTGCGGGCGCCAATGTTGTGGTCGCCGGCTCGGCGATATTCGGAGCTCCGAAGCCACGACATGCGATAGCGGCTATGCGCGCCGCGGCAAAGGCGGCTTTGTGACCCGTCGTTGTGCATTAAAATCAAAAGATCCCCATCGTTTTCCGATAGGAAGATACGATGGGGATCTTTTGCCGATTAATCATTCTCAACGGCAGCTTTTCTTTGGTTTATGCTTCTTATGATGTCGGGATCAAACTTGAAGCTTCTGTCGTATGTCATCAGACCATTCTTTTCTTGTTCAACATCAAACAACTGAGTATAACAAAAACCAAGAATATGCTCGTTATCCAGCAAAGCGTCGGTGAGTCCGCGATAACGCTCAAGAAATTCTTCTTCGGTTTTTGGGCCTTTGCCGTAGCCCCAGCCTTCATCTTCGTTTGGAATCCAAGCAATACCGCCGTATTCGCTCACAAACACCGGCAACTTGCCGTCATATTTTTGTCTTCCGCGCCTTGCCGGATTTCGTTCTATCTGATCCTCGATGATTCCTTCGCTTATTCTCGAATAATATCCCGCAAAGCGAATCGGATCCTGTTCGTAATCATGGACATCAAAGATATCCGTCTCGACATGATAGTTTCCGCTCGTATCGATCACAGGTCTGGTCGGATCCAAAGCCTTGGTCACACGATAAACCATACTCAGCACGCTGTCATCTTGACGTCTTCCGGCAAGATCCCATGTCTCGTTGAACGGACACCATCCTATTATTGACGGATGGCTGTAATCACGTTCAATTGCCTCCAGCCATTCGGGAAGAAAATTTCGAATGCTGCCGGCATGAGTGATATCCAGCCCCCAGTTGGCATGTTCGCCCCAACAAAGATAGCCCATTTTGTCAGCCCAATACAGGAAGCGCGGTTCGAATATTTTTTCGTGAAGCCTCGCTCCGTTGAAGCCCAACTTCATTGAATTTACGATATCTGCCTTGAGAGCATCATCCGTCGGTGCGGTATATATTCCGTCGGGGTAAAAGCCTTGATCAAGCACCCATCTGCCAAACACCGTCTTACCGTTAAGTTTGAACTTCCCGTTTTCCAATGTAACAGTTCTGAGCCCGAAATAAGAGGTCACACGATCCACTTCGATATCATTCGCTTTTAGCACAAGTTCCAGATCATACAATGCGCCGACGCCGATCTCCCATAAATGAATTTCCGATACAGGCACAGAAAAACATGCGCGCCCACCAAAAATGCTCTTCAATTCGGTTCTGCCCACTTCGGTACCGTTCCACACAGCCCTTGCTTCAAGCGAGATGTTCGAACGCGATCCCGTCCATGCGCATTCGATATTTACCGATGAAGCGGGAACATTCGGAGTCAGTTTACAGGTCTTGATGTGTATATCGTTAACCGCCTCAAGCCATACAGTCTGCCATATTCCGGTGGTGCGAGTGTAATAACAGCCGTGAGAGGAGTGTGCCAAACTCTGCTTTCCGGACGGTTGCGTGTGAGAACGCGGATCGTCGTATGCGCAAAGCGTTACGAAGTCCTCATCCCACGTGAGCGCATCTGTAATATCGACGGAAAAAGGTGTGTATCCTCCGCGGTGCTCTGCAAGTTTGCGCTCGTTCACAAAAACGATAGCATGATAGTCAACGGCACCAAAATGCAGTATGATCCTCTTCCCGGACCATTCGGCAGGACAGATCAGCTTTCTTTTGTACCATACACACTCCATAAAACCGGTATTTCCGATGCCGGAGAGACGGCTTTCGGGGCAAAAAGGAACGTTTATCTTGGTATTCAACGTAACATCGTTTTTATACAATTTTCGCTCCATACCGCTTTTTGAATTATCAATCTCAAATTGCCATTCTCCGTTCAAACACAGCCACGCGTCACGCACAAGCTGCGGGCGCGGATATTCACTGCGCATTATATTCATGACCGAAACCTCCGTGTAATTGAATATTCTATATTTTGGTGCATTCATTATAGCAAACTATTCAATTTTTTTCAAGACAAATATCAAAAAAATCCACATAAAGAAAAATTCCGAGATTGCAACACGAGCTGCGGTCATCGAAAGGTTTTAGTTTTCAAAGAAATGTTGACTTTTTAAAATATAAATGATATAATAAGATCGTAATAATTGCGGGTGTGCCGTAGCGTGCGCCGGACAAGGCATTATATAAAAAGGGGGAGTTGCCGGGAATGAATATCAATGATTGCTTTTCAAACATCTGCGGCAACACGGCACTCAAAGCTCGCCTGGCGCGCGAGATATCATCAGGACGGGGATTGTCACACGCTTACATTATAGAAGGGCGTACAGGCAGTGGCCGCCACACTTTGGCGGTAAATATTGCCGCTGCACTTTCTTGTGAAAACAAAAACGCGGACTGCGGACTTCCGTGCGGAGCATGCAATTCGTGCAGGAAAATATTATCCGGCATTTCTCCGGATGTTATTATGATCGCTCGCGAAAACGGCAAAGCGAGCATCGGAATCGATACAATACGTTCGCTGCGAAACGATGTGCATGTGCTTCCGAATGAGCTGGAAAATAAAATATATATTATTGATGACGCTGACTTGATGACGGCACAGGCGCAAAACGCGCTGTTATTGACATTGGAGGAGCCCCCGTCTTATGCTGTTTTTTTGCTGATCGCCGAGAACTCAAAAAATCTGCTCGAGACTATCCGCTCCAGAGCCCCCGCACTTAGAATGCAGCCTCTGCCGACGCAAATGCTTGCCGATGTTGTTGTGCAACGATCACCCGATGCGGCGGAATTAAACAGGACCGACAAGGATAAATTTTCCGGTTTGATAATGACGGCCGACGGTTCGTTGGGACAGGCTCTTTCGTTGTTTTCCGCAAAAACTCGCGATGCGGTTCTTTCAAAGCGATCGACTGTGTTGAGATTTTGTCGCACTGCGCACATGCGCGGAAACGGTCGAGAACTTTTATCGCTTTTCGCACCTTATTCCTCCGGAAAACGAGATGAGGCACTTGATTTGTTTGAGAATCTGCTTCTCGCTTTGATGGATCTTGCCGCGCAAAAAAAGAACGAATATGCTCAACTTCGCTTTTTTTCGAATCGTGATGAAGCCGAAGAGCTTTGTTCAACATATACGCTCACTCGAATACTGCAGTTGTACGAAGCTGCGGAGACAGCTCGAGAAAGTCTTCTTCGAAATGCGAACACAAGACTTGTCATGACAGAGTTTGTCGATTCGGTCGGAGCGCGAGTCAAAAAACAGTATAGATAGAAGGAATAATTATAATGGACGAAAAAAAAGAAAAAAACAGCGTTACGCACCCGGCTCGCCGTACTCAAAGCAACGCCGGAAAAAACGGACGCTATCAGCGCGGTGGTAAATCGAATTCCGACATTAAAGCAAACGGTCGCCGAAATTCAAAAGAAAATGCGGCAACTTCCGCGACTGCGGCAAAAAATTCTGAAAAAATATACGAGGAGACGGGCAGCATAGGATCGGACAAGAACAGGAAACGTTATCCCGGCAAAAACACCTCCTTGAACAATGCCAGAGGCGGTCGCCCCGCCTCAGAAAACGCCCCACGTCACTCAAACGCCGTCAATGGATCGGACTTGTTCGAAAACGAAGTATCATATTTTGCCGACATATCTATTTCCGACAACGCCCGCACGACCTTGAACGGAGACAGCGAAAAGGATGATTATGTGTTGCCCGAAGACGCATTTCGCATCTCCGAGTATGATATACTTCCCGAATGCATCTTGCCAAGCAATACTACTGCCGACGAAGAGGCTGCAAGTTCTCAAACGATCGGCGGTAAAACCGAGGTCGTTGGCGTCTGCTTTGAAAAGTCGGAAAAGATATATTATTTTGCGCCAGGTGCCGACAAATTTTCTCGAGGCGATCATGCGATAGTTGAAACGGCAAGAGGTATCGAATATTGTGAGATAGGCATGGGAAACACCTTTGTCGACAATAATTCGATAATCCAACCGTTACGAGCCATATGCCGTCGCGCAACAGATGAAGACACAAAACGCAATGCGGATAATCGGTGTAAGGAAAAAGAAGCACTGAATATTTGCGAGGAAAAGATAAGGTCGCACGGCCTGGACATGAAGCTGGTCGATGTCAGATATACCTTCGACAATTCCAAACTCATATTTTACTTTACGGCAGCAGGCAGGGTCGATTTCCGTGAACTTGTCAAAGATCTTGCAGCGGTATTCCGCACACGGATTGAACTAAGGCAGATCGGTATACGAGATGAAGCTAAATTTCTCGGCGGATGCGGCGTTTGCGGCAGACGGTTGTGTTGCGCGGGCTTTTTACCCAATTTTGCCCAAGTGTCGATTCGCATGGCGAAAGAACAGGGTCTTTCCCTTAACTCATCTAAAATATCCGGTTGTTGCGGCAGGCTTATGTGCTGCTTGCGATTTGAGCAGGATACCTATGAATACGAACTGGCGTTGACTCCGTCGGTTGAATCGGTTGTCGAAACTCCGGATGGCAAAGGCGTTGTGACCGAATGCAATCCGCTTGCCGGCACTGTGAAAGTAAAACTGGATTCCAAAGAAAACGATCCGCCGCAGATCTATCACAGAGACGCCCTTAAGGTGATATCGCGTGCACGCAAGCTGTTCGAATCCCGTACATTCGATGACGATGGCAAGGATGCCCCCGCGGAAGAATGAGCGACGTCACCGCATTTTTTGAGCTTTTCATATTAATTGCTCATTAATTTATTGTTATTTTAAAAAAAGTTTCTTAAAACCCCTTGATTAAATGTACGAAAACGTGTACAATATTAATATTCTCACATGGAGGTGAACTACTTATGGCATACAAGATCAGTGATGATTGCATCTCCTGCGGTACCTGCGCAGCTGAGTGCCCCGTCGAAGCCATCTCGGAAGGCGACGGCAAATACGTAATCGATCCCGATAAGTGCATAGAGTGCGGCGCATGCGCCGGCGTATGTCCTGTCGAGGCTCCCAAAGCCGAATAAGGGATCAAATTTCGGATGTACCGCATCCGCTTCTTAAGATCACGACCTCGGTTTATGATCTTGAAAGGGACTGTTGCCGTTGTAACAGTCCCTTGTTCTGTATATTGCGAAAGGAATGCTCTGTATGATATCAGATATTGATCTTGCGTCAAACGAAAGACTCTGCAATGTAGGCGACCGTCTGAGATTGATTCAAAGAAGAAACGGCTTACAATGGGGGAGCGACGCTTATTTACTCGCGGCATATATAAGAAAAAGCGGTCTGCGCGCCTGTGAGCTTGGTTGCGGAACCGGTGTCATTTCCCTGCTCTGCGCCTCGATGAATAAATTTTCCGAGATCTACGCTGTGGAGATCCAACCGATTTATGCGGAGTTGGCAAAGAGGAATGCCGCGTTGAACGACCTTGACGCGGTATTTCATCCGGTCTGTGAGGATATAAGAGATTCGCGCCCCGAATTACTCGGCGGGCGCTTTGATGTTGTATTTTCAAATCCGCCGTATATGCCGCCAAACAGCGGTCACACCTCGCTTGAGCGCGAGACTTTGATCGCAAAGCATGAAATATACGGCGGAATTTTCGATTTTTGCGCTGCGGCGGCGCGCTTGCTAAACTACGGCGGCATATTTTATTGTGTATTCCCCCCAAAAAGGCTTCCGGAGCTTTTTGCCGCTTTGCGTCAATATTCTCTTGAACCCAAAAAAATGCTTGAGATATATCCCGACGTTAGTTCTCGCCCCTCTGCCGTTATTGTCGAAAGCAAATTGGGAGCTGCTCCGTCGCTTGAAGTACTTCCGCCTTTAATAATGTACAATGAAGACTTTGACTGTAACGGAACACGAACGATGACAAAAAAAGCCGCACGAATATATCAAAAATGCTCCTTTGCAGAATAAAATGCTGACAAGACGAAAGGAATGACCAATGCTTAATTATCGGTGCCTGGTTCTCGACCATGATGATACCACTGTTCTCTCAACGCCGGAGGTCAACTACCCGGCATTTCTCGACACAATGAAAAAGCTGCGCCCGGGTGTATTTTATGATTATGAAACATTTATAAATTATTGCTTTGATCCCGGCTTTGAGCCTTTTTTCAGAACAATACTCGGTTTTAATGACGATGAAATGAAATTCGAATTTGAAAACTGGCAGCGCTACGTAAAATGCACCATCCCCGATCCGGTGCCCGGCATCGGGGAGACAATAAAGCGCTTTCGTGCAATGGGCGGCAAGCTTTTTGTCGTTTCGCATTCGTATGAATCCAACATATTGCGCGATTGGAAATGCCATTTCAATATGCTGCCCGACGCGGTCTATGCATGGGAATTGGGCGAGGGCAAAAGAAAGCCCGATCCTTATCCGCTTTTTGATATTATGGAAAAATACGACTATAAGCCGCATGATATACTCGTGGTAGACGATCTAAAGCCCGGGCTGGACATGACACGGGCAGCCGGCGCTTGCTTTGCGGCGGCAGGTTGGGCAAGACAAAGCTCAAAGGTTGAAGAGATCATGCGGCACGAAAGCGATCATTATCTTGAAAGCGTAAACGACTTGGAGGCGTTGTTGTTTTGAAAAGAATACTCAGCTATGTTCGTCGCGCATGCGAGGATTACAACATGATAGACGAAGGCGACCGGATAGCCGTGGGCGTATCCGGCGGCAAGGATTCTCTCACGCTTCTTTCCGCGCTTGCGGCAATGAGACGCTTTTATCCCCAAAAGTATGACCTTTGTGCTATAAGCATCGATATGGGCTTTGACGGTATGGATCTTTCTCCGATCTCGGAACTCTGTTCAAAGCTTGATGTTGAATATCATATAATTCCGTCGGATATTTCCAAGGTGGTGTTCGAATACAGGAAGGAGCACAATCCCTGTTCGCTTTGCGCAAAAATGCGGCGCGGAGCGCTCAATAACGCCGCCCGAGAGTTGGGTTGCCGAAAGGTCGCTCTCGGACACCATTTCGATGATGTGGTGGAGACATTTATGCTGAATCTGTTTTATGAAGGCAGAATAGGCGTTTTCAGCCCCGTCACATACCTTTCGAGAAGCGATGTGACCGTAATACGTCCGATGATATATATTCCGGAAAAGGATATTCGTTATTTTTCAAAGAAGGAACAACTGCCGATAGTCGAATCTGCCTGCCCCGCAGATAAAAATACCGAGCGAGAGGAAATGAAGCTCTTTCTGGCACGGCTGGATCGTGAAAATCGCGGCTTAAAATATCGCATATACGGTGCAATACAGCGCAAGGAAATAGACGGCTTTAAGGACACCGGCCGCATGTCGGGTCTTAAGCTGTATTCCGATGAAGAACAGTGAACATAGCGAATCAATAAAATCGATAAGACAAATGTATCAAAAAGAGGCCCCGTCGACGTTCGGTGCCTCTTTCTTTAATTTATGCAGTTATCAAGTTGTGCAAACAAAACAAAAGCGCTCAAAGCAAAAAGATTCCCGCGTTTCTGCATGCCTCAAGCTCGGCACGGGGCCAGCAGGAAGCCTGCACTTCCCCGATATGCGCTTTTCTCAAAAAGAACATACATATTCTTGATTGGCCTATACCTCCGCCGATAGAATAAGGCAATTCGCCACGCAGCAAAGCAGTGTGAAAAGGCAGACGAGCGCGTTCGGGACAACCGGCCAGTTCAAGCTGACGAAGCATTGCGATTTCGTCCACTCTTATTCCCATACTCGAAAGCTCAAGCGAGATGTCCAAAACCGGATAGTAAACTATTATGTCGCCGTTGAGTTCCCAATCATCGTAATCCGGAGCACGTCCGTCGTGCGGCATTCCCGAGGCAAGAGCTCCGCCTACGCCTTCAAGAAATACCGCACCGTATTCCTTGGCCGCTCGGTATTCGCGCTCTTTTGGCGTCAATGTCGGATATTTTGCCTCAAGCTCACGCGTGGTTACAAATGTTATTTCGGGCGGCAAAAGATGCCCGATGAAATTATAATCGTCTGCAATATAGTTTTCGGTCTGACGCAAGGCATCATAAATATAACGAACCGTCGAATGCAGAGTTTCTCTGGTGCGCTCTGATTTTAATATGACCTTTTCCCAATCCCATTGATCGACGAACACAGAGTGGATATTGTCGGTGTCCTCGTCTCGGCGTATGGCATTCATATCGGTATAAAGCCCTTCTCCCGGCGCAAACCCGTATTTTTTGAGTGCATATCTTTTCCATTTGGCAAGCGAATGTACGACCTCGAAGCATCCTTCGCAATTCTTGATATCAAATGCCACGGGACGTTCAACACCGTTCAGATCGTCGTTCAAACCGGTCAGCGAATCAACAAATATGGGTGCGGACACACGGCGCAGATTCAATTGATTGGCAAGATCGGTCTGAAAAAAATCCTTCACCTTTTTAATGGCAATTTGCGTTTGTCTCGCGGTAAGTGACGAACGATATCCGCTTGGAAGTATTAACGGCATGATAGTATTACCTCACATTTGAGATTATAAATTATTATACCATTGCTTTGCACACCTGTCAAGTATTTTCTTGGATGTAATACATCAAGATCTATCGATACGCAGCTGTGCAAAAATGCAAGAGCGGAGTTGTCAACTTGCATGTAGAGGGCGTTGCAAACCGCTAAAAAGGCACTTTTTTGTGCATTAACACTTACCACCTCGATAATTTTCGCAACAATTACGTGATATTGCCTATTGCAAAAAATTCATACTTGTAGTATACTTATTGTATCATTTTCAAGGAGCTTACAAAAATGCGCTACGGTTTCGACAAAACAACGAATCATGCCTCGTCGACATCAACGAGCTCCTTTGGCGCGCACACGGGATTTGCGCCGACCTCCGAGTCTTCATGCTGCCGCAACTCGGAAAATATGATATGCATTCTTAAAGACACCTCTTTTGCGGTGTCTTTTTCTCTTGTCATGATCATCGTTGCAGCTGTAATAATCTGCATGCGAATTATCCTCTCGGGGCTTTCTTTAAGTTGCTTGCTCGCGCTCGTTGCTATCCTTCTCCTCCTACTTGCGCAGATAATTAAGATAATTAAGAATAACAAACTCGAGACTTTACCGCTTGCGATCTTGTCCGCCGAGACTTAAACAGAACTTATTTCCGACGGATAAAAAACATGATCGAAAAGCCCAAAACGCGGTTCTGTCCGAGCAGGATCGCGTTTTTGTTCGCTTTTTTGCTCGTTTACGCATCCGCCGCACCTGCTTTTCGGCAAAGTCATCCGAAGGATATAAAATAAATAACATTTTCGGGAGAACAAACAACAATGAAAAACTCAAGAAAAAAATTCGTGCGCTTCTCAAAAATATTCATGCCTATCGCGTTGGCAATGCTCATGCTCATATCACTTTGTTCATGCGGCAACGGAACCGAATGGCCGGTCGATGGCGAGACCGGACTTACCGAACTGTTGATCGGAGGCATCGGTCCCACCAGCGGTGAACACGCAAATTACGGAATTTCCGTCAAGAACGGTGCCACGCTGGCTGTCAACGAGATCAATGCCGCAGGCGGTGTAAACGGCTTTAAACTGGTGCTCAGCTTTCAAGATTCCGAAGGCGACCCCGAATCGGCGGTCTCGGCTTACGGTAAGCTGATGGATCTCGGTATGAAGGTAAGCCTCGGCGGAACGCTTTCAGGTGAAAATGCCTCTATCGTTGCCGCGGCAAAAGCCGACGGCATGTTCGTGCTCACACCCTCCGCATCCTCCGTTAACGCCATATCCGGAAGCGACAGAGCCTTTCGTGTTTGCTTCAGTGACCCTTCTCAAGGCGCCGCTTCCGCTCAATATATAAAGAAATATTCACTTGCTAGCAAGGTGGCTGTAATATATGACAGCAGCAACAACTACTGTCAGGGTCTTTTTGATACCTTTGAAGCCGAATGCAAGACTCTGGGCATAGAGATATTGACTGTCCAGACCTTTACGGACACCACAAACACCGACTTTTCCGCTCAGATTGCCGCGGTAAAGGCGTCGGGCGCCGAGCTCGTCTTCCTCCCCATTTACGCCGCGGATGCCGCGAAGATACTTACCCAAGCCGCTCAGACCAACGCATTTGATGGCATGGTTCCCTTCGGTTGCGATGGGCTTGATGGCATTCTTAACAAAATTGATGACACGGCAAACGCCGAGGGAGTTATGCTCTTGACACCTTTTGCGGCAGATGACACCTCCGAAAATTCGCAGAAATTCGTACAAGCATATAAGTCGGCATACAACGAAACTCCCAGTCAGTTTGCGGCAGATGCGTATGACGCGGTATACATTATTGCGGAAGCCCTCAAGAGTGCCGGAGTGACATCTGATAACAAGGATGATATCAGTGCCAAGCTCGCCGCTGCAATGACCTCATTGAAATACACGGGGCTCACCGGAGAGATGACTTGGGATGCTTCCGGAGAGACGACCAAAAACGCAAAGGCGATGGTTATCAAAAACGGCGTTGCGGTCCTCTATACGGGAACAAAATAACAGCAAATATGAAGATATGATCTCGATCATTGCCGATCGGCAATTCGACGATCGAACATAGGTAAGATTCATTATGACAACTTTAATCCAAACACTTATAAGCGGATTGCGGCTCGGAAGCATATATGCGTTGATGGCGCTCGGATATACCATGGTATACGGCATAGCCAAAATGCTCAACTTTGCACACGGCGATGTTATCATGGTGGGAGCGTATGCCGTAATATCAACTGTGTCACTCGCCAAACTCCCCGGGATCGTCGGAGTGGCGGTAAGCATTGTTGTGTGCATCTTTCTGGGCATAACGATAGAATTCTTGGCATATCGTCCATTACGCAAGGCATCGTCTCTCGCGGTTCTCATCACTGCCATCGGCGTCAGTTATTTGCTTCAAAGCCTTGCGTTGCTCGTTTTCGGATCGGAGCCAAAAGCGTTTCCGACGATAATCCGCATTCCTACCATCAAGTTAGGCGATGTGGTGATAGATGGAATGACATTGCTGACTCTTGCGCTCACCGCTGTAATAATGCTCGCACTGTCGCTCTTTATTAACAAAACGCGACTCGGGAAAGCAATGAGAGCCGTATCCGAGGATAAAGATGCCGCCGAACTGATGGGAATAAACGTAAACAGGACCATCACTATGACGTTCGCGATCGGCTCTGCGCTCGCGGCGGTTGCAAGCATCTTCTACGGTGCTACTTATACATATATAAAGCCCACGACAGGCTCCATGCCGGGAATCAAAGCGTTTACGGCTGCGGTCTTCGGAGGGATCGGCTCTATCCCGGGAGCCATGCTGGGAGGAATTTTATTGGGCGTTATAGAGCAGCTGTCCCAGACGTATCTTTCGACGCTGTGGACAAACGCTGTGGTTTTCGGGGTTTTGGTGGCGGTCTTGGTAGTCAAGCCTACCGGTCTGCTCGGCAAAAAGATAAGCGAAAAGGTTTAAGGGTGAACGATAATGGATCCAATGGTAATAGGCAAACCCACATTACGCCAAAAGCTTATAAATCGCGAAGCGTTCACGCTATACGGTATCATCATGGGATATACCGTTATCGCCGCACTGCTGTATACAGGCTCGACATCCCGCCAGATGTCGGCGATGCTCATACCCGTATCATGTTATATCGTGTTGGCGGTCTCGTTGAATCTTATTGTCGGCTTGCTCGGAGAGCTGTCACTGGGGCACGCAGGCTTCATGTCGGCAGGGCTTTACACAGGATGTATCTTTTCGATATGCACCGCAGATCTGTTGCCTCTGTGGCTTCGTCTGCCTCTTGCAATGCTGTTGGGCGGTCTTGCCGCCGCCGCGGTGGGATTTATTGTGGGACTCCCCGCCCTGCGTCTCAAGGGAGATTATCTTGCTATAGTTACTCTTGCCTGCGGCGAGATAATAAAAACCGTAATTTTAAATCTTGATATTACCGGCGGAGCTCTGGGACTTGACACAAACAAAATATATTCAAATCCCCGTACATTGCTCCCGTATGCATTCTGCGTTGTATTTATAACTACAGTAGCCGTAATGAATCTTAAAAAATCTCGTCACGGTCGCGCGATAATGGCGATCAGAGACAACCGCATTGCCGCCGAAGCCATGGGAATAAATGTTACATATTACAAGCTCATGGTCTTTATTCTGGCAGCATTTCTTGCGGGAACTGCGGGAGTGCTGTACGGTCACACGCTTGCATCCGTTTCTCCGTCTGGCTTTGATTACAACATGTCGATCGAGATACTTGTCATTGTAGTGCTCGGCGGCATGGGCAATATTGCGGGTTCGATAGTGGCGGCGATCATTCTGCGAGTTCTTCCCGAGGCGCTTCGTGGTTTGGATGATTACCGTATGCTGATATATTCCTTGCTCCTCATAGTAATCATGCTCTTCAATTCAGATCTTCAATTGACTGCGCTGAAGGGAAACAGGTATATCAAAAGCTTTATGTCGATTTTTGATCGCAGTAAAAGAACGAAGAACAAGAAGGAGAGCTGAGCATGGATACAAACATAAAAGAGATCCTCAAAAAAAGCGGCTCGGCATCTCCGTTGGTCCCGTTGCCCAGCAATGCTTTTATTCCGGAAAGAGACCTTAAAAGCCCTCCGGTCCTTGAAGCCGTTCATCTCGGTGTTAATTTCGGCGGTCTGAGTGCTGTGGATGATTTTTCGCTCGTCATCGGTCGAACCGAGATAGCAGGGCTGATAGGTCCGAACGGTGCCGGCAAGACTACGGTCTTCAATCTTCTTACCAATGTTTATCAGCCGACACGCGGAAACATAATGCTCAACGGCTACAGCACCGCGGGAAAGACACCTGCACAAATAAATAAAATGGGTATTGCCAGGACCTTTCAAAACATCAGATTGTTCGGAAACATGACGGCACTGGATAATGTCAAGGTTGGTTTACACAATTCCATGCACGAAAATCTTTTTCAAGCTCTTGCGCATAGCTTTGGATATGCAAAAGCCGAAAGAACTGCGGACGCTCAAGCACTCGAATTGCTCGACTTCTTCGGAATGACAGACCTTGCTTTGACCTTAGCGGGCAGTCTCCCTTACGGAGCGCAAAGGCGACTTGAGATAGTACGCGCACTTGCCACCAAGCCCTCGATCTTGTTGCTTGACGAGCCCGCTGCGGGCATGAACCCGCACGAGACCGCCGAGCTGATGGAAAACATAATACGGATACGCGACACCTTCCATATTGCTATTATGCTTATAGAGCACGATATGCGTCTTGTTATGAACATATGCGAAGGCATATGTGTGCTTGATCACGGAAAGATCATAGCCAAAGGAACGCCTGAGGATATTCAAAACAACGAAAAGGTAATTACCGCCTACCTCGG
Organism: uncultured Ruminococcus sp.; assembly: GCA_964590755.1. Taxonomy (GTDB): domain Bacteria; phylum Bacillota; class Clostridia; order Oscillospirales; family CAG-272; genus CAG-390. The sequence goes on from CAZPYK010000001.1 coordinate 26,250, forward strand.
CAAAAAAAAGGAGGACACACCGAATGCTTGAAGTCGACGGTATAAACGTATATTACGGTAATATTCACGCACTTAAGGATGTATCCTTTAACGTCAAAAGCGGCGAAATTGTCGCTCTTATCGGCGCGAACGGCGCCGGAAAATCAACGACCCTCAAAACCGTTTCGGGTTTGCTTCGCACCGTAACGGGAGATATAACATTCAAAGGAAAAAGCATCGCCCGCGCCGAACCGCACAAATTGGTCGCGGCAGGGTTGGCGCATGTTCCGGAAGGACGCCGCATCTTTTTACAGATGACGGTACTTGAAAACCTTGAGATGGGTGCTTATACGCAAAAAAGCGGTATCAAGGAAAGCATAGCCGACGTTTTTCAAAGATTTCCGCGCCTTAAGCATCGCAAAGATCAGATCGCCGGAACGCTTTCCGGCGGAGAACAGCAAATGCTTGCCATGGGACGGGCTTTGATGAGCCACCCCGAGCTTTTGATGCTCGATGAACCTTCTATGGGACTCGCTCCCATATTGGTCGGTCAGATCTTCGACATCATAAAGGAGCTTCATGCCGCCGGAACGACGATATTGCTTGTCGAGCAGAATGCGGAAATGGCGCTTGCCGTTGCGGATCGCGCTTATGTTTGTGAATCCGGACGAATAGTCTGCACGGGCACCGGAGCGGAGCTGGCTTCAAGCGATGAGATCAAAAAAGCATATCTCGGAGGGTGATTTTTCCCGGCATCGCCAAAACGAGGGGCAAAAAAGCCCACCGGCTTTTTCGCCCCTCAAAAATCTTTTTCGTACCAAGGAATTGCAAAATGAAACTGATATTTAAGCAAAGATTTTTTTCATGGTTTGACAGCTATGATATATACGGCGAGGATGGAAATACCGTTTACGTGGTAAAAGGCGAGCTTTCGTGGGGACATTTGCTCAGAATTTATGACGCCGCCGGAAATGAACTCGGCCATATACACGAGCGAGTGTTTACATGGCTGCCAAAATTTGATATGTACCTTGGCGATCGTTATCTCGGCTGCATTAACAAGGAGTTTTCCTTTTTCAAGCCTAAATTCAATATAGATTGTAACGGCTGGCATATTGAGGGTGATTGGCTTGAGTGGGATTACGGTATTCTTAACGCCGCCGGTGTGCAAATTGCTTCGGTTTCAAAAGAGCTTTGGCGCTTGACGGATACATATGTCATAGATGTAAGCAATCCCTCGGATGCGCTTTGTGTGCTGATGCTCGTCTTGGCTATAGATGCCGAAAAATGTTCTCGGAACTGAATTCGATCGCCACATCGTCGAACGCACTTCGTCATTTTGCATAAAATCAAATCGAATTCGGCGTAGTTTTTTTCTTCGACATTTTTGTCATTTTCTATTTACAAATCGACCAAAATGTGATATGATTTTATAAACCGGATCAACTGATGTCGGCAGATGCGCGCAGTTTGAACACAGGAACCTAATAAATCGTATCCAAGACCAGCTTTTGGATATTATTTCTGCGCGCCGCTATGCTTTTTGTCATAGCGGTATTTTTCATTCGGCGCCGAAAGACGCCGACGATTGAGCCCGGAAATATAAAACGATGTCCGCAATAAGCGGCATCAAATCGGAGGTTTTTATGAAACTCACTTACGGTGTCCAAGACAGACCAAAGCTCGGACAAGTCATCGTGTTTGCACTTCAACAGATGCTTGCTATTTTGGCAGCAACGATAGCTGTCCCAACGATCATCGGCAACGATATGTCGGCATCGGCAGCTCTGTTCGGTGCGGGAGTCGGAACCCTGGTGTACCTTCTGTTCACCAAATTCAAAAGCCCCGTTTTTCTCGGCTCATCCTTTGCGTTCATCGGATCGATGTTTGCGGCTTTTGCCGGCGCCGTATCTATGCAAGTCGGTTATTTCGGACTTATAATCGGCGCGACCTTTGCGGGTCTTGTTTATGTGATAATTGCCATAGTGGTCAAGTTGGTCGGTGTAAACTGGCTCAACAAGCTTATGCCCGCCGTCGTTATCGGTCCCACCGTCGCGATAATCGGTCTTTCGCTTGCCGGTAACGCTGTCGGAGATCTTACAGTCGGAAAGGTTTTGGATGCAGACGGTGTCTCCACCGCCAATCCTCATGTTGCTCTCATCTGCGGACTTGCCACACTGTTTGTCGTGGTACTTTGCTCCGTATTCGGAAAAAAGACCGCGAAGCTCATTCCTTTCATCTTCGGTATTCTTGCCGGATATGCGGTTGCAACGATATTCACCGTTATAGGTATCGCCACCGACAACCTTTCTCTGCAGATCATTGATTTTGCCGCTTTTAAAAATATGGATATCGTACACATACCGGATTTTACATTTATTGAGGCTTTCAAAGGGCTGTCATCTGTTGACGGGCAGTATATTGCCACTGTAGCCGTTGCGTACATTCCCGTTGCGTTCGTTGTTTTCGCCGAACATATCGCAGATCACAAAAATCTCTCTTCCATTATCGAGCATGATCTGCTTGAAGATCCGGGTCTTCACAGAACTCTTCTCGGCGACGGTGTTGGCTCTATCGCGGGTGCGTTCTTCGGCGGTTGTCCGAATACTACATACGGTGAATCGGTTGGCTGCGTCGCAATAACCGGAAACGCTTCGGTAGTAACTATACTTGCCACCGCCATCATGTGCATCGTTATATCCTTCTTCGGTCCGTTCGTTACCTTCCTGGCATCCATCCCCAACTGCGTGATGGGTGGTGTGTGCATAACACTTTACGGCTTCATCGCCGTATCGGGCCTTAAGATGATCCAATCCGTGGATCTGGGTGATAACAAAAATCTCTTCACCGTTGCGGTAATACTCATCTGCGGCATCGGCGGACTTGAAGTCACCTTCGGAAAGGTAACCATCACATCCATCGCTTGTGCTTTGATCCTCGGTATCATCACCAATCTCTTGTGCAACGCCAAAAAAGAAAATAAAGATAACTGAAACTCCGTAAAAAACGAATAATAAGACGGGCTGTCACATTTGGGACAGCCCGCTCTTTATATTCTGCGATATTCCTCTTTTAAGATGGCACACACACCAACATCATAATAATCATCATCCAGTTTCAGCGCACTGCGCATGATGCCTTCGTATTTCATGCCTATCTTTTCCATGACATTGCGCGAAGCGGTATTGCCGTGAATGTATCTTGCTTCGATTCGATTGAGCCCCAACTCTTCAAAGCCGAATCTGACAACGCGCCGAGCAGCCTCGCCGGCAATTCCCCGCCTTCTGAAATCCGGATTTATCACATAACCTATTTCGGCGGAATTGTTTACATAGTCGAATCTTGTAAATCCGCAAGTTCCTATCATTTTAGCATCTGCTTCTCCAAACTCCTGCCAGACGATCGCCCAATCGTAAAATTCACCCACGCGATAACGGGTGAGTACATATTCGAGGTATTCTCGTGTGTACGCACGGCTTGAATGCGGCTTCCATGTTAAATATTTTGTTACATCGGAACGGCGCGCGTAATCATACATATCAACATAATCCGAAACCTTGAGTCCTCTGAGAATAAGGCGCGGAGTTGCCAATTGCGGAATGTGAGAAAAGATTCTCAATGCATCCTTTTGTGTCATATAAGTCTCCATTCCACCGCCATATCGACGGCTCAAACAGTTAATTTTAATTCATCTGCCGACAAAAAGTAAAAGGCACGTTTTTAAGGTTAATTCAGCCATTGTCAACCGAAATTATGAATATATTATACTACCGTTCTCCGATCAATTCAAGTGCAGAAAAAATATTTCGTGTTTTTTTCATAATAGGACTTTCTTTTATATAAAAAATGTGATATACTCTTTACATGTATAAAACAAATAAAAAGGACGGCCAAACATGCAACTCAGCAAGCTTATTGAAGAAGCGGGGCTTAAAAGATATATAACACAAATCCCCGCTGATATAAACATCACCGGTATATGCAGTAACTCAAAAGAAGCGGGAGTGGGCTCGCTGTTTATTTGTGTTGTCGGATCAAAATGGAATGGGCATCTTTTTGGCGCGGCGGCATACGATCACGGTTGCCGTGCATTCGTCTGTACGCAGCAGTTGACGCTTCCGGGGGATGCATGCTGTATTTACGTCAACGATGCGCGCAAGGTGACAGCCGATATAGCCTCGGTTTTTTACGGTCATCCGTCACGCGAACTGAAGATCATCGGGATTACCGGTACCAAGGGTAAAACGACATCGGCACTTATGGCGGCACATATATTGAATTATTCCGGAATTTCGACGGGTTACATAGGCACAAGCGGAATAAGCTATAACGGGCAAATATATCCCAGCGTCAACACGACCCCCGACAGCCTCGTTATACAGCGCGTGATGCGCGATATGGTGAACTCGGGTATTCGAGCACTTGTAATGGAAGTCTCGTCTCAGGGGCTATTTATGAACCGTGTGAGGGGTATTGAGTTTGACACCGTTTGCTTCACTAATTTTTCGCCCGATCATATAGGCGAGCATGAGCACCCGACACTCGAACATTATGCGGGATGTAAGCGTAAGCTGTTCAGTGATTATAAGTCGGATTGTGCGGTGTTTAACATCGATGACGCAAAGCACGATTATATGTTGAAGGAATACCACGGAAAAAACAGAATATCCTATTCGGCTGTAGACAGAGCGGCAGACCTTTGCCTGCAAAGCCCCGCTCTGACTCGGAAGGCTGACAAGTTGGGAATAAGCGCGACCGTTTTTCATCATGACACCGAGCGAGAATTGTATATTCCAATGCCGGGAATTTTCAATTTGATGAACGCACTGTGCGCAATAGCCGCCACGTCTACATTCGGGATCCCCTTTGATCAAGCTGTGGATTCGTTGGCAACGATAGATATCGCAGGAAGATTCCAAATCGTAGACGCTCTCCCGGGTTCCGGAATAACCTTCGTGGTCGATTATGCGCATAACGGAGCTTCTCTTGAGTCCGCTTTGCTGGCGTTGCGCAAATATGAGCCTCGCCGGCTGATATGCCTGTTCGGTTCCGTCGGCGGTCGCACGCAAATACGCCGCAAGGAGCTCGGCGATGTGGCGGCCCAGCTTGCGGATTTCTGTATATTGACCTCGGATAACCCCGATTTCGAAGATCCCAACAGAATAATTGCCGACATCGCCGCATCCTTTAAGCCCGGAGCTTCCTGCGATTATGTACGAATTCCGGCGCGAGAACAGGCAGTCAAATATGCCATGGAGATAGCACTGCGTGGTGACATAGTACTTCTTGCCGGCAAAGGAGCCGAGAATTTTCAGCTGATAAGGGGAAAGCGCGAACCGTATTCCGATCGCGATGCGCTGATCGAATTTGCCGGTGCGGCGTTAGTCAAATAAATATTACGATTTATTGTTCAAATGAATTTCGTGTAAAATACCGACCTCCGATCCACTCGCGCAGAGAAGATCGGAGGTCGGTTCTTTAATTATCGGAGATTAAACTCGGTATTATATTATTTATTATCGCAAGCTGCGGTCTTCCGGGGCAGTTCCTCTGCCGAAATGACTTCACGCGAAGCATCGAACTCTCCGAACCACAACGGCGCATCCGAATATTCTATCTCACCGCTTTGATCGTCATAAGGGTCACAGCGCAGATATATACGCGGAGGATCGAATTTCTTGGCAAATGCGGTGCAATTAATTTGACGATACGGATCAAGGTTACCGAAATAATGATTCCAAAGCTCGCAGTCACCTTTTCTGAGCGCTCCTCCGCCGAATGAAGGATCACATGGCAACCATCCATACGGTGCAATGTAAAATTGTGCCCAATCGTGACTTCCGATGCTGTCGGGTTCAACATGGCTTCCGGATTGCCAACGAGCGGGTACTCCCATTGCGCGACAAAGCGTGATAAACAGCAGTGCCATTACACCGCAGTCACCTCTTCTGTTGAGCATGGCATATCCCGGAATAAAATCCATATAGAGATATGGACGCATATATGAATATGAAACATGAGTCGTGACATAGTCGTATGCTCGTCTTGCCAATATCAGCGGATCCGTTGCTCCCGAACGTAATTCTGCAGCCAGCTCGCATATTGCAGGCGTGAAACGGATCTGCGGCAGCTCCTCACAAAGATATTCTTCCATGCCGGAAACCGCCTTGTATGACGCACTGTAGTCTATAGTCCTATACGGTTCGTATATGTCATATGAGAATTCGATCCAATAATCCGCGCCGAGCTCGTGTGTTGTTTCAATGAATGCGGTACGATGCTCGGAATCGGAGATATAGACGGGATGAGACGAGGATATCAGCTTGATATTTGCTTGCTCGGGACATTCCGCCGGATAAGGAAGATGTACACGCACAACGCTGCCCGGACGCGAATGCTCGGCATCGGGAGCGACATGCTCGCGAATGCTATACCGATATGCCCTCCCACCCTGCTTTTTCATAATTTCAAGATTTTCGTGCAATCTTTTACTGAAATACTTTTCCGGATTCTGCTTTTCGCCGCTTTCAAGCTCATCAAGCTGCATGCGGCAACAATTCATAACATTTCTTGCGGCCGACGCATCAAAATAACGCTCGCCGTGACGACGGATATAATCGGCATATCCCATTTCCGTGAACATGTCAAGATCCGAAGCACTGCATTTGGGGAATTTTTCTCGTATCAGTGCCAGAATATCATCAAATGACAGCAGCTTGAAATGTGTCATCCCCTCGGCTATCACCGCTTCAAGCTCAAGACGAATGCGCATACCGGGCGATACATCCCTTTTCAAATATCGCTTTATTGCATCAAGCTCCCCATCAAAATCGCCGGAAAATTTATAAAAATTAATCTCATCCGGTAATTCCAACGCCATATATTTGATATTATCTTCATCAAATCTGATCATATGCGGCTCCTTTTTCAAGCGTTAATCTATGGATGCTTCGGTGTCGGGTGTTACATCGTCCGTACCGGTCGTTGTAGGCTTTCCGAGATATTCGGGCAACTTCATGCCCGCCATGTCGAACAGATCGGTAAGCGGAGGCACGGCTTTATAAAGCCCGGAAATAAATCCTGCTGTACTTCCCTTTCCGTCAGAGTTTCCTTGACCGTTGTCCCATACGGTTACCTTGTCTATCTTTATGCTCTTGACAGCTTCAACTTGGATGCGCGTAAGCTCCTCAAGCTTATCGGTCACCATCAGGCGTATTGCGGCATTGGCGTCTCCGCCGGCTGCGGAAACCACCTGCGAAAGACCTTCCGCTTGCTTTATCAATATTTCTCGCGCGCCCGCCGCCTCAGCCTGCATCTTCATGAGTATTGCATCAGCTTCGCCTCGTGCCTTGCGGCGCATTTGTTCTGCTTCCGCTTCGGCTTTCAGCTCGGCTTCTTTTTTTGCTATCTCGGCTTTTACAAGGACATCCGCTTCAAGTTTAGCTCTTTCAAGCGCCGCCCTTGCGCTTTCCGCATCGCGCTGCGCGGCATACGATTCTTCCAGCGCCTTTGCGGATTGAATGTTTTCGGCGGCTACCGCACGTTTATTGGCTTCAGCCTCTCTTTCACGCCTTGTTGCATCCGATTCGGCAATTTTTGCTTTAGCCTCGTTTTCTCCCGCAATAGCTTCGGAATTGGCGCGAGAAACATTGATCCTTTGATCCTTTTCGGCGGCAGATGCACCTATAGCACCGTTTCTGTCCGCTTCGGCGACCGATATTTTCGCATCGTTGATCGCCTTGGCTGCGGCCTCTTTACCCAACGCGGCTATATATCCGCTTTCGTCGTCGATATCGGTAACGTTAACGTTGATAAGTCGCAGACCTATCTTCTTAAGCTCGGTCTCAACGTTACCTGAAACCGCATCAAGAAATTTATCGCGGTCTGTGTTGATCTCCTCAATATCCATCGTAGCAATGACAAGACGCAATTGACCGAATATGATATCCTTGGCAAGCTCCTGTATTTCGGAAAGCTTCAACCCCAATAAACGCTCGGCGGCATTTTGCATAACTCCGACCTCGGTGGATATGCCGACCGTAAAACGAGACGGCACATCAACGCGAATGTTCTGGTGCGAGAGCGCGTTTGTCAGATCTACCGGTATTGAAAGCGGCGTCAGATCGAGATAATCATAGGATTGAACTATCGGCACAATAAACGCAGCGCCGCCGTGTATGCATTTTGCTGAACGCTGTGTACCGTCTCGGTTCGTTCCGACCTTACCGTAGATAACCATGATCTTGTCCGACGGACACTTTTTGTATCTTGATGCAAACACTACGATAAACGCAAAAAGCACCACCGCGATCGCCATTACGATCATCGGCACGGTCGAGGATATTCCTCCGGTCAGCGATAAAAGAATGAAGTGTGTCATTGACTTGTTTTCCTTTCTATCGGTAATTTAATAATTTATTGTTGCTCTTTTGCGCGAGATATTCGCGATGATATCTCGGAAATATACGAATCCGCATCGGTATCTGCCAGTATCGGCAAATCGGCTGCAACCGAACCGTCGTTGTAATACATAACGATATGACGATATTGAGTTCTTCCTCGGTACACCGTCGCGCTTTGCGTTGTGTTTCTGTATTCGACAGACAATAGATCGGCATATTTTAATTCGCAAAAATTGTCACTGACATCGTCATTCAGCAGGCTGACACGACGATTTCCGATGCATATGGTATCGTTTTTCAACAAAAATCGTGAAAAGGAGAAAACGGAAGAACGTTCACGTCCGTCGTTGCCTTTTTTGAACATAGCGGTATTATCGTCAAAATAGTATGTTTCAAATGATATCGGTTCCGAGGAATGCACGGCGGATCCGCTGCCGTAACGAAGCTCGTTTTTATATTTTCGCACATCGGTGCGTATGAATCTGCCGTCGAAGTCCTCTTTGAAGGCAACGCCGAGCTCTGAGGTGCAGGTGTCTATCTCGCCGTCCTTTATACGCATGGCTGATATTACTGTCGCCAGCGCAATTCCGAGCGCAAGTATAGGCAAGCCTATGGGAGCCGAAATGAACACCACCATAATAGCCCCTATGGCTATCAAAACAGCCGAGATCACTATCGGATAGGTTCGATTGACCTGTTCAAAATATTTTCTGTTACGCCGATAATTCATAAAAATCTCCATTCCGCCGCCATGCGGCGGCACAAATTTCTGCGTGAAACAGTTTTTCTCGGTTTTGTTACATTGAACTTTCACGCTAAGACCTCTCTCTGCCGCATATTTGTGCGTCGCAATAAGCTTTAATTCTTTTTGTTATTTGTTCCTATAGGTTCAACGACCAGAACGCCGCTCTCGCTTACAGCCACAACTCGAACATAAGCACCGGTCTTCAAAGTATCGTCCACCGTTGTTATGGCAGGATACTCGCAAAATTTCTCTTGTATCGTGATCGTTACCTTGCCGGAACCCGAGCCGTTTGCGGGAACAGGTATGTATATTTGGGCCACCTTGCCTATGGCGTTGGCGATATCCACATTACCGGAGGATTGAAGCATATACACTCCGCGCATGAGAAATGCCATACCTATAAGAGTGGCGATTCCCGCTGCGACCGCGATCGCTACCGCGACCCAATCCGGCAATGCTGTCTCAAGCAGACCGACACCCAACCACCCGGTGATGCATAGCATTGAAAGTATTCCGCGAACCGAAAAGACAGACAGCCCGTCATCTGCCGATACGTCATCCGGCACATCATCAGGTATTCCGTCTCCATCGACATCCTCGGGCGAGTCGTCTCCCACGCCTATCAACTGCAGTATTGTTTGCAAAACAAGAATGAGTGTGGACGGAATTGCGATCAGAGCAAATATCTGTTGAGCCAATTCAAGGCCATTCCACCAATTGATCATAATAAGCTCCCCTTCCGCGCCGTCTCGCGGCGACAAAAATAAATTCAGAATAATACAATCTTATCATCTTTTGCTTAAGTTCGCATCAACTTGTCGACCATCGAATCGGAATAATTCTTTATGACAGAGGCATAGTATGCTATAACGATAACCTCAAGAGCGGTGTTGAGCCGTCTTCTTGCACCGCTTATCTTTTCCTCGTAATCTGCGGTAACTCTTTCTATACAGGCTTTGAGCGAGTTTTCCTCGGTGCTGATGCTTGCATACATCAGTTCGTCCAGAATGCGACATATATAATCATACAGCTGAGAATCGCGAATTATATCATCCTGCTTATCATATATCCTTCCGTTGATATACGAGATCAAAAACGCGATCTTGTCGAGTTGCATACAAGAGCGCAGCATGTTAATTATAAGAATGTGTGCCACTTGATCGATATCATATTTTTTTAGTTTAGAATTCTCAACCCATCCGCGCTTTGTCCAATTTTGGAGAGTCGAACCGTCAATTCCGGATATCTCTCTGATTTGAGACAGCATAACACCATCCTGAATATAAAACACCTTGTTCAAAAAAGCCATACCGGTGACATTTCCCATTGCTTCTCTTTTTAATATAGTTCCGGGAATGAGAACATCGTTTATCTGAAGCCTCATGACGGCATCTCCTCCACTCATCGTTTGCGGTATTTTTATTATATCACACGGTCACGCGATTGTCAATAGTACTTCGTATTATTTTTCGATCTTCGCATTAAATTTCAAACAATCCGGGAAGCATATCCAGAGAAGCGATCTCAAAGTCTGCGCAAAGCGCAGGTTCGGATGGCGAATAATTACCAAACTGCCCTTGCTTTATTCTTATCGTCCTCATGCCAACCGCGCGAGCGGGAACTATATCGTTGTCCGGTCTGTCTCCCACCATGACAGCATTATGCGCATCGCATCCCGCCAAGCGCAGTGCTTCGTAAAACAAAGAAGTATCGGGCTTTTCGGCTCCGAATTCAGCGCTGGAAATGATGATAGACAGATACTTGTCAAGCCCGAAACGGTGCAAGCGCTCGGCGGCGCCCGGGAGTTGATTGGCTATTATACCGAGTTTGTATTTTTTTGAAAGCACGTTCAGCACGTGATCGGCTTCGGGATACACGCTTTCGCATTCTCCTGTATAAGGTATGTAGTCGGCGCCTATCATATGGCACGCGCGTCGAAACGGCGGTGTGCCGTCAGCACCCAACTTATACATCAAAGCTTCAAATTCTTCCACACTTATCCGCTTATTGCCACGTCGAACAGCCATATCTATTGCCAAAGCGGCTCGACGACGATGCTCATCGCTTTCGTCGATAAGCGTAAATCCCATATCAAAGAAAATCCATTTTATGTTTTTCAGATCCATATCAATCTCCATTCCGCCGCCATTGCGGCGGCACAAATTGCTCATGAAATTCACCTGTGTCGCTTGCGACAAAAATGGGGTAGGGTCCCATTTTTAAGGTAAATTTGGGCGTGAAACAGGCGCTCTTTAGATTTTGAATTATTGAACTTTCACGCTAATCTCCATTCCGCCGCCGATTTACGGCGTTGAATTTATCATGTAAATATTTTACCATACTTCAATGCTTTTTTCAACTCTCTAAAACGCGCATACAGGCAATTATTTCATCGCGATCGAGGTATAGTGCGAAAATTGAATGTTTCAAGAAGAAAAAATTCTCAGACAATATTTAACCCCCAAATCGGGCTTCGCTCGTTTTTTGTTGCAAGCGACACCGGTAAATTTCACGAGCAATTTGCGCCGCCGCATGGCGGCGGAATGGAGTTTATTATGAACGATACATTTTTCAAGCTCGGGATACTCCCCGCCATCCTTCTTGCCGCGACTATACTGTTAGAGCCCCCGGGGGTTTCGGTGCCATCCCTGGCTGCCGCCGCAATACACGAAGGCGGACATCTTTTGGCTGCAAAAGCACTGAAAATCGAACTGCATTCACTTAGCCTGAATCCGATCGGCGCAACTATTCACACTCGCGGAGCTCTCATATCATATAAAAAAGAATGGTTGCTGTGCTTTGCCGGTCCGTGCGCAAATCTTTTGTCCTGTGGCATAGCATATATTCTGAACGACAATTCGGAAGCTGCATACGGTACGGCAGCATTTAATTTTTTTGCCGTATCATTCATGCTTGCGATATTAAATCTTCTTCCCATCGAAAGCTTTGACGGTGGCAGAATGATGTATTGCACGATAGGCAATTTTTTCGGACCGCGAGTCGGATTTGCGGTTCTCAGAGCCTGTTCGATAATATCTGTTTGCGGACTGTGGATGCTGTCGGTCTATCTGTTGATGCGTTGGGGAACGTCCATGTCACTGCTCGTCTTTTCATCATCGGTTTTTTGTCGCATTTTCATATGCTCCGAAAAATAAATGCCGCATGACCGGTGATCGTGCAGATTTAAGCGAACGGCAGAGTTTTTAAGAGGATTATCAAGGATTTTTGCTTTTTTCTTTGATTTTTGCTGATTTTCGCTAAAAGATTCAGATTTTTTTCGATTTTTCGCGTTTTTTTTATAAATACTATTGCATTTTGTTGAGTTATATGCTACAATATGCGCGGTAAACGAGGTACGCACGTACACACGGCTTTTTGCAAACCGCAAAAGCTTCCGAAAAGGCTGACCGTTTCGGAGGTTTTTTGTCGGTTTGCGTTGCTTTTTTCCGTTGTGTGACATAGACCCGTTCCGAATATTTGTAAAAAAGGAAAGTATCGGAATGAATAATGAAAAGCTTGTAGAGCTTCGCTCGGTATCCAAAGAATTTGACGGTGAACAGGTTTTAAAATCCGTCAGCTTGGACGTACACAATGAGGAATTTATCACCCTGCTCGGTCCTTCGGGATGCGGAAAAACAACGACTCTGCGAATCATCGGCGGTTTTGTGACTCCGGACGCGGGAGATGTGATTTTTGAGGGTAAACGAATAAACGACCTGCCCGCTTATAAACGTCAAGTGAACACTGTTTTTCAGCGTTATGCGCTTTTTCCTCACTTAAATGTATATGAAAACATTGCATTCGGTCTCAGACTCAAAAAAATGTCTGATGCCGATATCCGCACCGAGGTCAAAAACATGCTTTCGCTCGTCAACCTTAACGGTTTTGAGACGCGCAAGGTTACCAATCTGTCGGGAGGACAGCAGCAGCGTGTGGCAATTGCCCGTGCGCTTATCAACAAACCGCGTTTGCTTTTACTCGATGAACCGCTCGGCGCGCTTGATCTTAAGCTGCGAAAAGACATGCAGATCGAGCTTAAGCAGATGCAAAGGCGTACCGGTATAACATTTATATACGTAACTCACGATCAGGAGGAGGCGCTTTCGATGTCCGACACCATCGTGGTAATGGCAGACGGAAAAATTCAGCAGATAGGCACTCCGGAAAAAATATATAACGAACCCGAAAACGCTTTCGTTGCAGACTTTATCGGAGAATCCAATATCATCTCAGGCGTTATGAACGAAGATTATCTCGTATCATTTGCGGGGCAAAAATTCCGTTGCGAAGATCGTGGCTTTGCCAAAAACGAGCCCGTTGATGTCGTTGTGCGTCCGGAGGATATAGATATCGTTCCGGTGGGCAACAGCATGCTTACGGGACAGGTCACGGGTGTGACCTTTAAGGGCGATTATTACGAAGTCATAGTCGATATCGACAATTTCAAATGGATGATCGAAACAACAGATCGATTCGTTCCCGGGCAGACCATAGGCATCTCCATAGACCCCAATGAGATCCAGGTAATGAGAAAATCAGAATATTCCGGCAAATTCGGCGATTATTCCACCTTCAGCGACGAAATGGATCATCTTTCGGATGTTCCCGAGGAGGAAGAGGAATGAATTCAAAAAGAAATTTGCTGCACTCGGCTGCCGCCCTGCCGCATATCGTATGGTCTGCGCTTTTTATCATAGCACCGCTGATATTTGTTATATATTATGCATTTACAGACGCAGATGGCAATTTTACATTTGAAAATATCACCTCTCTTGCCGATTATTCCGAGACCTTTTTGCTTTCGATCTGCTTTGCCTTAATAGCTACCGTTATCTGTCTGCTGGTGGCATATCCCTTGGCTTATGCCATCTCGCGCACGGGCGCCCGCACGCAGGGAGTTTTGATAATGCTCGCCATGCTTCCCATGTGGATGAATCTTCTGATACGCACCTATTCGATGCTGGCGATCCTCGATGACGGAGGCTTTTTAAATCGAATCATCACTTCTGTGGGGCTGTCCGAGCTTCATATAATCGGAACTCCGGGTGCCGTGATATTCGGAATGGTATATAACTTCTTTCCGTATATGCTTTTGCCGCTCTACACATCAATGTCAAAAATGGATATAAGATTGATAGAGGCGGCTCAAGATCTCGGCTGCAACAGCCTCGGCGTTCTGCGAAACGTCATACTTCCGCTGTCGACCTCCGGTATCATATCCGGAGTCACCATGGTCTTTGTACCGTCGATCAGTACCTTTTACATTTCTCAAAAGCTCGGCGGCGGTACCTTTGATCTTATAGGAGACACGATAGAGCGTCAATTTCAGCGACCGGACACCTATAATGTGGGCGCTGCGATCTCGCTGGTCATGATGGTGCTCATAATAATCTCTATTGCGGTAATGAACCGTTTTGCCGGCGACGACGATAACGGAGGTGTGATAGTATGAAGCATCTTTCGCGTTTCTTTATTACTCTGTGCTTTATTATCCTTTATGCCCCGATCTTCGTACTCATGCTGTTTTCATTTAACAGTACCGCAAGCACCGGCGTTTTTTCCGGTTTTTCGCTTTACTGGTACGAAGAACTTTTTAAAAGTTCGGATGTATTCAACGCGCTGCGCAACACGCTCGTGCTGGCAGTCAGCTCCGCGTTGACCGCCACCGTCATCGGGACCGGAGCCGCTGTGGGACTTGAAAAAATGCGTTCAAAGCGCGTCAAAGGTATGGTCAACACAGTGACGAACATTCCGATGATGAACCCGGACATCGTGACCGGCGTATCTATGATGCTTTTATTCGTTTTTGTCGGCACGCTTATCGGGTCATCGGATGATAAGCTGAATTTTTGGACGCTCTTCATCGCTCACGTGACCTTCAACCTTCCGTATGTCATACTCAACGTTTCGCCAAAGCTGCGCCAAATGGATCGAAACCTCCCCGAGGCGGCAATGGATCTCGGCTGCACCCCGCTGCAATCCTTTTTCAAGGTCGAGCTTCCATCTATAATGCCGGGAGTCATCAGCGGTCTTATAATGGCATTTACGCTATCGCTTGACGATTTTGTCATCAGCTATTTTACCTCGGGAAGTGATTTCCAAACTCTGCCGATACTTATATATTCAATGACGAAAAAAGAAGTCAAGCCGGACATTTATGCACTGTCAACGCTGATGATAATCACCATTTTGGCTTTGCTTATCCTTTCAAATCTCATCGGCAGCCGTTCCGAAAATCAAAAGCACAGCCAAAAACACAAAAGGAGTGTGGCGGAAAATGGCTAAGATCAAATTACAAACCACCAAAAAAGCCTTTGCCTGTTGCCTTCTTGCAGCGCTGCTTTTGACCGCAGCCGTCATGTCTCTTACCTCCTGTCAAAGCACCGGAGTGCTGACCCTTAACGTATATAACTGGGGCGAGTACATCTCCGACGGCTCGGAAGGTTCTTATGACACAAATGCGGAATTTGAACAATGGTATTACGAGACCTACGGTCAACGGGTCAAGGTTAACTATACCACATATGCTTCTAACGAAGATATGTATGCAAAGCTGAAAAGCGGAGCGGTAAAATACGATATCGTCATTCCGTCCGATTACATGATCGAGCTGATGATTGAAGAGGATATGCTTGAAGAGCTTGACCTTTCGAACATTCCGAATTATCAATATATTCTTGACGAATACAAGGGCTTGTTTTACGATCCGGAAAACAAATACTCAGTTCCCTACACCTACGGTATGATCGGAGTGATCTACAACACCTCTATGGTGGACGGAACGCCCGACAGCTGGGAGCTGATGTGGGACGAAAAATACAAGGGAAAGATACTCAACTTCAACAATCCGAGAGACGCATTCGGAACCGCAATGTATCGTCTCGGTATCGACGTGAATACCACACTGCACGAGGATTGGGACGCGGCGTACGAAGCTCTTAAAGCTCAGAAGCCTTTGGTCCAGAGCTATGTAATGGATGAGATATTCAATAAAATGAAGGGCGGTTCGGCTGCCATCGCGCCGTATTACGCCGGAGATTACCTTACCATGTATTCCGACAATGAAGATCTTTCGTTCTACTATCCCAAGGAAGGAACCAATGTATTTATCGATGCCATCTGTATACCCAAGGGAACGCAAAACAAGAAGCTGGCAGAGATATACATAAACTTCCTGCTTTCCGAAGAGCCTGCGGTGGCAAATGCCGAATGTGTGGGCTATGCTTCACCGAATCTGCTCGTGAGGCAAAATGCGGATTACATCGAAGCAATGAATGAGATACATCCGGATGCTTACAACATACTCTACCCGGAGGATGTCAGCTTTATCACCTCGTATTATCAAAATCTTTCAACGGAAACACGTGATTATATGAATTCTCGCTGGGAAGATCTGAAGATCGACAGTTCGGTGGGCACCGGCATCTATATCACAAGTGCCGTCATCGCGAGCGTGCTGATAATTTGGGCGGTATACGAAGCACTGAAGAAGCGGTATCGCGCAAGATTTTATTGATTCGGCAAGACCAACAGACTGTAATGTATTTATTACACTGACATGATTTCAAAATGCAGGGTGACACTCGTTACGCACGAATGTCACCCTGCAATTATTATTTCTTTCTCAACTTTGCATAACTGCCCATCAGTTTTTTGGTTCCGACGCGATCAAACATCACCTCGTAAAGCTTGTCGGCCCCCATCTGCTTCACCGAAAGGACCTCGCCCTCTCCGAAGACCGGGTGTATCACACGCTCACCGGGAGCGATATCCGCAGCCGGTGAACGTGAAGTAATTGTCGGACGATCTATCGTTATCCTGTCCGAGGACATTGACGATATCTTCGGTCCGGAGCCCCGGCTGCGCAAAGCACTCGAAGTGTAGATCACATTTCCGTCCTCATCGAATGACGCTCTGAAAGGCACCTTGTCGGCGCTTGCGACCGATCGCTTATACTCGTCAGCCTCATCGATATATTCTGCCGGTATATCGTCGATAAAACGCGACGGTGCGTTAAATTGAGTTCTTCCGTACATCGTGCGCATTTTTGCCCTCAATAAAAACAGCTCTTTTTTTGCGCGTGTTATGGCGACATAAGCCAAGCGCCGTTCCTCTTCAAGCTCTTCTGGCTCCATTATTGCTTGCGAAGACGGAAATATCCCCTCCTCCATTCCGGGTATCAATACGATGGGAAATTCCAATCCCTTTGCGGAATGCACGGTCATCAAAACTACCGCATCGGCACTCTCGTCAAATCTGTCAACATCGGCTACCAGCGCGTTTTCTTCCAAAAATCCCGTAAGCGTGGGCTCGTCGACGGATTTCATGTACTCCATAACACCTGATATAAATTCATTCACGTTGTCAACACGGTCCGCTTCGGCTTCTCCTGCGTCTGTCAGCATCTTCATATAACCGGTCTTATCCAGCACTTGACGCACAAATGCATCCAACGGACAGCCGTCATTCAGTATTCCGGTCAGTTCGTTTATCGTTGCCGCAAAGCTCTCAAGAGTTGATGACGAGCGCAGGAGTGCCGTATATGATGAAGCGTGCGACATGACCTCAAACAGCGTCTGCCCGGTTTCGAGCGCGATATTTTCAACTGCTTCAAGCGTTTTGACACCAAGCTTGCGCCGAGGCTCGTTGATGATACGAAGCAATCGCTCGCGGTCGGCATGATTGTTTATAAGCTGCAAGTATGCAACGGTATCGCGTATTTCCTTGCGGTCCGCGAACCTCAACCCGCCGTAAATGCGATACGGTATCCCGCTTTTGGCAAGTGTGCGTTCAATGCTGCTCGCTTGGGCGTTTACACGATACAGCACTGCAAAATCACGATATGTATACTTATCCGTCGCAACATGGCGAAGTATCACATCCGCTATCATGCGAGATTCCGCATTTTGATCATCTGTTATATTATACGAAATAAGAGCACCGGCATCATTTGATGTCCAAAGAGTCTTACCTCTGCGAGACTCGTTTTTTTCGATGACAGCGTTGGCTGCATTGAGAATATTTGACGTGGAACGATAATTTTGCTCAAGCTTTACGACCTTTGCGTCCGGATAGTGTCTGTCAAAACTCAGGATGTTTTCGATAGTCGCGCCACGAAAACGATAAATACTTTGATCGTCATCGCCCACGACCATTATATTGCGCCATTTCGAAGCAAGCAAAGAACACAGCTCGAATTGTGCGTAATTGGTATCTTGATATTCATCTACACAAACATATTTAAATTTGTTGGCGTAGTATTCTCTAACATCGTCATTTTCGCGCAACAGTCTGACGGTCTGCATAATAATGTCATCAAAATCCATTGCGTTGGAGGACTTGAGAGTGCTTTGATATGCCTCGTATACCTTTGCGTATTCACGTTCGCGATAACCGTTCCCGACCGTCAAAAGATAATCTTGTGGGCCGATCAGTTTTTCTTTGGCTCGACTTATAGCCGCAATAACGGATTTTATCGGAAACTGCTTATCATCTACATTGACGCTTTTCATAGCCGCCGAAACAGCTTTTTTTTGATCGTCGGTATCGTATATTGTAAGCTGAGAGGTATAGCCCAAACGATCGGCGTATTTGCGTATCATGCGCATGCAGACGGAATGGAATGTACCGCTCCATATATCATTGGCTATCTCCGCATCGTCAAACATCGACGTCAAACGAGCTTTGATCTCATTTGCTGCCTTGTTGGTAAATGTAATAGCCAAAACACTCCACGGTGGGGTTGGCTCAACGGCAAATTCATCCAGTATCGGCATGATATCTTCACCGGAAAGTTCAAGTGCCGATTCAAGATCCGAAACATAAGCCGATGTAAGATCACGCGGAATATATTGCGAATAATACGCATTCCCGTATCTGATCATCTGTGCTATTCGTCTGACAAGCACAGTAGTTTTACCGCTCCCTGCACCGGCTATCACCAACAGAGGACCGTTGATCGAAAAGACCGCCTCTTGCTGACGATCGTTGAGATTGTCAAACGCCTTTTCAAACAATTTTCTTTTTGAGGACAGATATCTGCCTCCAAGCTCTGATATCATATGTACGTTCCTTTCGAATCACCGGGGCTTGCGCCGCTATGCGGCGCAAGCCCCGAAAAAGTCAATCGCAGCTTTTGTTGTTCTGTTTCTTATTTTGAGCCTTGCTCTGCTCTTTCTGCTGACGGGCATTCTGCTCTTGAATACGATCGCTTTCCCGCTCGTTTGTTTGGTTTGTGTTTTGATTTTGATTCTGATTCTTGTTTTGATTTTCCATTTTTCGGCCTTTCGCTTTTTTGCAAGCATTTTTAATGTAACGCAAAACAGCTTGCTTATTTGCCAACCGAGAAAAAGCTCTCTGCTGACACAAGTATTATTTACCGTG
The DNA here is from genome assembly GCA_964590755.1 of uncultured Ruminococcus sp. GTDB lineage: Bacteria > Bacillota > Clostridia > Oscillospirales > CAG-272 > CAG-390. The sequence continues at coordinate 45,759 of CAZPYK010000001.1, forward strand.
AAAGGCCGATATATTCAAGCTTTAATCAAGCATGTACCTGCTTTCGATCTCGTCGCTGATCTCCGCCTCTGTCTTCATCACAACAATGAAGTTTATTGCGCAAAGCATTGCGTTTATAATCCACCACACTGTCGAAAGAGTCCGCATAAACTCGGATAATACTCCGAGCCGATCGTAGATCGAAGAATTCAACGTTACTATAACATCTCCTATACATGCTCCGACGGCACAAATGACCGCAAGAACCAACACGGCAGTGCACCATCCGTTCAAATAGCGACGTATTTCGCCGAGCTTTGCATCTCGATATTCCTCGGATGAATTGCGTGATATATACCCCGCATGTTCGGTAATTATATATCTCAAGGCTCTTACCGAGAGTGCAGTGACCGCCACGAAAACAGCGGATGCTATTATGACAAATGCAAATCTAATGACAAATGCATTTTTTTCCGCCTCGCTCTGCCATACCATTGCATTGAAATATTTTGCGTTGAAGGAGTATTCAAGTCCTTCGCTTACGGCTGCACAGACAAGATATATCAACGAAGCAAAAAAGCCCGTGCGCCATTTCGGATATGTCTTTTTGAGCGAAGCAAAAAAAAGTATAAATGCAATCGCCGGCAAAACATCCGGAATGACATTGTTGTAGTCGATCATAAAATCGATCTCAAGCAAGAACGCAACGGCAAGAAAGACGAACGCAACCTTGATGCGCTGCTTGGTAAAACGAATGTCATCTTCCGATATTTCCTCGGAATATTTCCTTTTCAATGCGGAAATAAATTCACCGTCAACACAGATCGTGTGCAAATATCGCTCTATTGTCAGCAGCCAAAGCATTCCGACTACAAGCCCCAACATAAAACCAAGCTTTCTGAACAGACCTATATATTCATACCAGTTAAAGATCGCGTCGTCATATCCGCCGTCGGTAAGCGCAGAGAATTCCGGAAGCACCGCAAGCATCGGTTTGATGAATATCCAAGCAATGGTGAACGTTTTGGCCCATCCATTTACCGTAGAACCGCCATGGCGGATCTTATATACAGCCATCGCTCCGGTTCTTTCGGACAGATAAAGCATACCGTCGAAAAAAGCGGTCCACGCCGGAACGGTGAACAAAAGCTCTACAACAGCAAAAGAAAACGAAACCAAAAGTATCATCATTGGACGCTCGCTTTGATTTGACATTCCAAAGACCGGAAACAGCGCAATAAAGCGCGCTCCGGAGACGACCGCCGCCAATGCGAACTTCGATACCGCCGCCTCAAGTTTGGGACAAATATACGACAACGGCAACAGTGCCGAAACGATCATTATATAGGCTATAAAATCGGGCAATAAATCCAAAATGGCAATATTGGGATCGAAAAGGAACACCGAAGCCACCGCAAGCGCTCCGAAGCCGATATACTTTCCCTTCAGTCTCATAACAGTCTCCATCCGCCGCCATACCGCGGCAACATTTTTGGGGGATACGCTATCTCAGAAGCACAAATTACGCGCACGGCCGGCATCTCATCTTCTGCTTTTTTTGTTCTCGCGGCGACGACGTTGCTTAGCTTCAAGCTCTGCACGAGTGGTCTCGATCGCGCGCGCTTCCTTCTCGTCAAGCTTTTCGAAGAATCGATCGACAAATCCGATCCCGGTCTTGCGGCGCGACATGTTTTCCGCCCCCTCGGGACAAATATTCTTATAACAGCCGAAGATCACCGATGAGGTCATAACCACCAGCACCAACAACATGATGTAATAAAATCCGGGATATATAAGGTGCGCCTTGCCAAGTGCGTATGTAGCCGCCCAAAGCACCGATATGAACATAGCGGTAAGCGCGGACGTGCGCTGCTTGACAAGCTCGACCTGCGCAGCTGCACAACTGAGTTCCCAAAGAAGCATAAAGTGCAAGGCAAGAGCCGCGGCAAGCCACGACCAGCCCTCAACAGTAAGCGCAAGCTCGGGTATTTCCGTGCCATTCGAAAATCGCGGAATCAGTTCGAACAATCCCTCCGCAACCCCCGTCAACATGAATACGCCCGATAAGATCTCGGGATACAGGAATCCGCGAAAATACTCACGTATCTTTTTACACGCAAGTATCATTACCACACATCCTATGATACGAATCGCCCACCCGTACAATGTCATAGATAGAAAAAACGTAATGATATATCCGATTAACAAAAGCCCGAGTCCCATACTCAAGGTCCGCCTTTCACGAGAAGCCGTTCATCCGTATACGCAGATTTGTAAGCATCTCTTAAGTGTTAGTGTCGTTAAGCTTTGCACCGCAACACTTCTTGTATTTTTTTCCACTCCCGCATGGACAAAGCGCATTTCGATCGATCTTTTCTCCACCTTGTGCGGAAACTTCTCTCTGCTGTTTTTGTGATTTCTCCACACTGCGGCCCATCCTCAAATTTTTGACCATTTCGGGTGTAATGACGATGACTTCGGGGATTCTCTCCGTCAACAGTTCGCGAACTGTTTTATCTCTTATTTCGGTAATAAGATCGCCGAACATATTTGAGCCCAGCAGCTTATATTCGGTCAACGGATCCTTATGCGCATATGACTGAAGCCTCACATTTTGTTTGAGGTTTTCCATATCATCTATGTGATCGAGCCACAACTCATCAATATTGTGGAGTAATGTATTTCTTTCAAAGCGATGGAAGCGATCTTCCCCGACTTCATCCTCTCGCGCGGTGTACAGCTTTTGAGCGTTTGCACTCAATACCTCGGCGATCTCGTCGGCGGTAATATTCGCGAGCTCATCCGCGGAGTACTTCAGATCATCCTCGCCGCATGCCCAGCCGAGATATTTTCTGCGAAGCAATTCGATATCCCATTCTCGCTTCTCGGCGGATGCTGTTGCCGCAGACACCGACTCGGAAATGGTTGACGCTATCATTTCTTTGAGTTTGGAGGAGAGATCCGACTCATGAATTATTTCATCTCTCTGCTCGTAGATAGCTTTGCGCTGTTCGTTGAGGATATCATCGTATTCGAGAACACTCTTTCTTATCTTAAAGTTTCGATTCTCAATACGCTTTTGTGCGCTTTCGATCACATTTGAAAAGAGACTTATGTTTTGCGACATATCCCCACTGTCATCGGTAAGCTTAGCGGCGAAGGCGGAAAGCTTTTGCAACTTAGCGGGATCGGCGAAAAGCCGCATCAGGTCATCCTGCAGCGAAATAAAGAATGTCGACTCCCCGGGGTCCCCCTGGCGTCCCGAACGTCCGCGCAACTGGTTGTCTATGCGTCGGCTTTCGTGGCGCTCGGAACCGATTATATAAAGTCCGCCGGCGTTTATCACCTTTTCACGATTCGGAATGATCTCGGTCTTATATTTTTCATAATATATCCTAAAGGTGTTGCGAGCATTTTTTACATCTTGATTTTCGGTCGGTGCAGTACCTGTGGAAAGCGCTATAAGCTCGGGTCTGAGCCCCATGCGTGCCATTTCCTGTTTTGCCATATGCTCCGGATTGCCGCCCAGCATTATATCGGTACCGCGCCCCGCCATATTGGTCGCGATCGTTACGGTTCCCGCGCGCCCCGCCTCTGCGATTATTTCAGCCTCTCGTTCATGATTTTTCGCGTTCAAAACATTATGGGGTATTCCCTTTGCTTTGAGCATGCGCGAAAGGATCTCGGATTTTTCAACCGATGCGGTACCGACCAGAACCGGTTGCTGCTTTGATCGACATTCCTCAACCAAAGCGATCACAGCACGGAATTTCGAATTTTCATCGGTAAAAATACGATCCGGGTGATCCTCTCTTATCATCGGTTTGTTTGTTGGTACCTCAACAACATCCAAACCGTATATCTCGCGGAATTCCTCTTCCTCGGTCAGCGCCGTGCCGGTCATTCCCGAAAGCTTGTGATACATACGGAAATAATTCTGTATCGTAACCGTCGCGGTCACCTTCATCTCCGATCTGACATTGACCTTTTCTTTGGCCTCCAGTGCTTGATGCAGACCATCCTGATAACGTCTTCCGGGCATAAGTCTCCCCGTAAACGGATCAACGATGATGATCTCGCCGTCTTTGACCACATAGTCAACATCTCTTTTTTTCACACCATGAGCATGTATTGATTGGTTGACATTGTGAGCTATTCCGGCATTTTCGGGATCATTAAGATTATCGATGCCGAAAAACTCCTCAATCTTTTTTGCTCCGCGCGGAGTGAGCACCGCACTGCTGTGTTTTTCATCAACGATATAATCGAAATTTTCATCATCCGTCTCGAGCTTTGTGTCAATTTCTTTGATGACTTTTTTCGAAAGCCTTCTTACTGCGGCATCGCATTTTTCGTAGATATCTGTTGATTTACCGCTCATGCCCGAAATTATGAGCGGCGTGCGTGCTTCATCGATCAAGATGGAATCAACCTCGTCGATTATCGCAAAATAATGTCCGCGCTGCATTTGAGCGTCCAGAGTGGTCTGAAGATTATCGCGAAGATAATCAAAGCCGAATTCATTATTCGTGCCGTATGTGATATCTGCGGCATAATTGCGCTTTTTTTCCGCCGGAGACATCTCCTTGGTAATGACGCCCGTCCTAAGGCCCAAATATTCAAATATGCGCCCCATCTCTCCCGCATCGCGCACGGCAAGATAATCATTGACGGTAACTATGTGAACACCCTTTCCCGTGAGTGCATTTAGATATGCCGGCATAGTTGCGACCAGTGTCTTCCCCTCGCCGGTTTTCATTTCGGCTATTCTGCCTTGATGAAGCAAAATACCTCCGAGCACCTGTACACGGAACGGGCGCTTGCCGAGGATGCGATCCGCAACTTCGCGCACCGCAGCAAAGGCATGAGGAAGTATATCATCAAGTGTTTCGCCGGCGTCGAGGCGCGTCTTCAGAGACGCCGTGACCGAGCGGAGCTCATCCTCGCTCATTTTTTTATATTTCTCTTCAAGAGCATCTACCGCATCTGCGGTACTCTTGATCTTTTTTAACTGCCTTTTGCTGTAATCTCCGAATAAAAGAGTTTCGATCTTCATGTTTTGTAGCCACGGTCGCCGCTTTGCGACGTTTCCTTTCCAACGAAGCTTGTTTTTTCGATTGTTAGATATTATTATACAACATATAAAGAAAAAAAAACAGTACAAAATGTGAATTTTACAAAGCTATTATCAAATACTTGAAAAAAATATGCATTTGTTGTATAATATTTTTTGTGAATGCCCCGGAACGCCATTGCTCGAACGCGACATGTTCGACGACCGTGCGTTTCGTTTTTATTGACGCATAGCTTGAAGAAGACCTTGAGAAAGGAATACCGTAAATCATGAAAAAAGTTCTGCTCGGGATGAGCGGCGGCGTAGACAGCACAATATCCGCCTTGATCTTGAAAAACGCCGGGTACGACGTTACCGGAATAACATTTATAATGACAGATGCCATGGCATTGACATGCGGGAGCGGCTCTGCCGCGTCACAAGCCGCAACTGCGGCGGCAGAGATCGGCATACCGCACATTATTTCGGATGTGAGAAATGCTTTCGAAGAAAATGTGATAGACCGTTTCCTCGAAGAATATATGAACGGCCGGACCCCCAATCCCTGTGTCGTATGTAACAAGACCATAAAATTTCCGTACATGCTGAAATATGCCGATGAACACGGCTTTGACTTTATCGCCACCGGGCATTACGCTTCGATTACAGAAGACTCCGCAGGCTTTCATTTAATGACGGCATGCGACAATCTCAAAGACCAAACATATTTTCTGTACACGCTGACACAGGATATTCTTTCGCGAACGATCTTTCCTCTTTCCGGCATGACCAAGGGAGACGTCAGAAAGCTTGCCGAGGATCATGGTGTCTCTGCCGCCCAAAAAAAGGATAGCCAGGATATATGCTTTATTCCGGACGGCGACTACAAAATGTTTGCGGCCGCACGCATCAAATCTCTGCCGCCTGAGGGCGAATTTATCAACGCCGAAGGAAAAGCTATCGGCAAGCATTGCGGAATACTCAACTATACGATAGGCCAGCGCAAAGGACTGGGAATCTCGCTGGGTAAACCGATGTTTGTCGGTGCAATAAATCCAACAACCAATCAAATCACGCTTTGCGAAAAAAATGCACTCTATAAAAGTTCCGTAATCATAAAAAAAGCCACCTTTGTATCGGGTCGCGCGCCGACGGAAGCCTTCAATGCGGACGTTAAGACGAGATATACCACAAAACGCTCATCCGCCACGGTAATTCCGATTGAAGAACATGACGGAGAATTCAAGCTTGTTTTCGAATCTCCGGAACGCGCCCCAACGCCGGGGCAATCCGCGGTATTCTATATAGGCAACGAGTTGATCGGCGGCGGAATCATTTCTTGATATATATGCACTTACCGGCTACCGCGCATTCGCGGCAGCCGGTAAATGTTAAGTGTTATTTTTATTCGCTATCCGAATTATTTTGCAACATACTGCTCGGTCGTGACGAGCTTATAAACTATCTTGTCTCCGTCATTTACGACATAGGTCGTCGAAGTTCCCTTATCGGGCGTAACACCGTTTACCGTCCAGACAAAGTGAGTGTTGGCATATGTCGAACCGGCTTCATCACTTGAAACGACCTTGCTCGATGTAGCAAGCTTTTCATCGTTAAATGTGATGGTATCGACCGATCCGTCGGTGAGAGCGGTGAATGTACCGCCTCTTTCGGTTATAAGAGCAACAAGAGCATCATTGACGGTGATATCCTTGCCTTCTTCTTTTGTCATCTCAAGAGCCGTGCTCGCCATGAATACCGTTTCGGTACCGTCGCTTTCGGTCGTGTAAAGCTCAACGGAAACCGTTATCTTCGCATTATCGTTACCGCTGTTATTGTCGCAAGCAACAAACATAGTCGCAACACTGACAAGCATAAGTGCGGCAAGCACCAAGGAGACAATCTTTTTCGTTTTCATTTTTAATTACCATACCTTTCTTTCGCCGACATTGTCAAGGTGCATCGCGCCACATGTTCGTTAAACCAATTATGTCGCGACGCTTATCGGACTATAAAAGATTATACAATGCCGAAGTACTTTTGTCAATACTCTTTAGTATATTTTTTAAATTAATCTAAGAAAAAATACTTAAGATCACAGCGCCGCATCAATCTTTTTACGCATGTTACGAAAGATGTCGAAGCTTCCGTCCGGCAACCAAGCCAACTGCGTTTGCGGTATAGTCACATCAACCATAGTTGCGGGCAGATGCTCATCATCAAGTATCCATGATTCCGCCGTTGCATGTTCTGTACAGGCGTGATTGTATGGCAAACTGCTTCCCGAATACATTCCGAAATATCTTCCGTTGCCCGATGCACCTTGATAATAGGAGTAACGGCTGTTCAAATACGGGTGAACGCCGCCATCGACCTTGATGCAGGTATATTGAGCATCGGATATATATATCTCCATCGGGAGAGCTCTATCGACGAGCACGAGCGACTTTTGCACAAGGTTTTCCACAGGGCAAGCGTCGCAAGCCACACCTCCGGTCACCGAATCGAACCATACCCAAACATGACGATCGCATTCTGTTGTCGGTTGAGTGCCGCGCAAGAAGTACCCGGTCTCGGCACAATCTCCGCGCGGATCATCAAGGCAAGCGTCGGTGATCAACTTACCGGAATACTTGCAATAGGTGCACTTTACAACATCGTCGGAAACGGTAAAGGTCTTCAGCACTTCGGTTCCCGCATCCACAGCATCGAATATCGGTTGATGGATCTCGGTCATCATCGTGTTCCACACTATTCCCGAGGGGTTGTCTCCCGGTATCGCTTTGGGATACTCATAGCCGTACCAAACTCCGCAGATATAATACGGAGAATAACCGATAAACCATCTGTCGTAGTTGTCTCCCGCGGAACCGGTCTTCGCGGCAAGCTCTATTTTTGAATCCAACTTAATATATCCGCTGTGAGCAACGACATTTTGCATCAGCTTGGTCATTATAGACGCGGTCGATTCGCTGAGTGCTATCGTACCCTCGTAATCATTTTGAAGGATCACGCTCCCCAAGCTGTCCTCAACCTTGAGATAAGAATGCGATTCGTTATAAACACCGTAATTGGCGAATATCGAATACGCCGCCGTCATCTCTCTTACGGTAAGTCCGTAGTTCAGCTGCCCCAAAGCAAGCGCGGCGTAACCCTTGTCGGTCAATGTCTGACCGCTCGACAGCGTCTGAGATTCAATGAGATTTTCAAGATGCAATGTCTCCTTGCAGAAGCGGAAGGATCGCTCCAACCCGACTTTTTCAAGGACCTTTAAGGAGACGGTATTCAATGAGTTTTCCACAGCATATTTTATATTCGTTAATCCGCGATAGTAATAATCGAAGTTTTTCGGCCATGCGGTATTATTCGTATAAGAATACGGCGTGTCATCTACCACAGATGCGTAGGTCACGAGCCCGTTTTCGATAGCCGGAGCGTAAACCGCCAACGGCTTGATCGATGAGCCCGGGGATCTTTTTGTAGTTGTTGCATAGCTTTGGATACGGTTGGCTGTTTTTTCGCCTCTTGCGCCTACCACACCCAATATATCGCCGGTCTCGGGATCTATGACTATAGCCGACGATTGAGCGGGAACACCGGATTTGTTTTCCGGGAAGTTGGAATCGTCAAGATACGTCTCCTCAAGAATGGTTTGGATCCTTTCGTCGACAAGCAGATATATCTTCCAACCGCTGTTATAAACCTTTATCGCGGCTATCTCTCGCGAGACCTTGTATTGCTCGGCATAATCATCTATGATATCCTCTATTGCCATATCGGTATACCACGAATTGATATTGATATCGTGCGTGTCATCGGTAACATTGAGTACGAGCTCCTTGTCGTACGCCTCATCGTATTCGCGCTTATTGATAAGCCCCTGCTCAAGCATAAGATCGAGCACTGTATTCCGTCGCTTGAGATTTTCCTCCGGATGCGTTATGGGATTGTAGCGAGACGGATTTTTGGTTATAGAAGCAATTGCGGCACATTCTATCAAAGTCAATTCGCTGACGTCCTTATCAAAATATTTATACGCCGCCGCCTGAACTCCGTAACATCCGGAGCCCAAATTGATTATATTAAGATACAGCTCAAGTATCTCTTCTTTTTCTTTTTTCTTTTCAAGGTCAAGTGCCCAGAGTATCTCTTGGATCTTTCTTTGTATCTTGTACGAATCGTCCCCCGAAACGTTTTTGACAAGCTGTTGAGTTATCGTGGAGCCACCGTATCCCGAATCGTCAAAGCCCAAGAAAAAGTTGGCTCCCGCTTTGATCGTTCTGAGCCAGTCCACACCGTCATGAGTCCGAAAGCGCTTGTCCTCAACTGCGATAAATGCGTTTTGCAGATCCACCGGGATACTGTCATATTCCACATAAATGCTGTTCTTCGGACCGTAAAGACACTCGTCCTCAAGTTCTACCGCTTCTCCGACACGATTGGCGCGATCCGTGAACTCGTATCTGTATATACGCGTGGTCGTAGATGAGTTCAGATCGAGTGTATATTGAGAAATATCCACTTCTGTCTTGACGTAATTTTTAATATAGATCGTAAAAACGCAAACGACTATTATTCCGGTCAATACGCAGACCAGCAAAAAGGTGACCAGCACATTTATAAAAACTCGAAGCGCGGTCATTACGCCCTTTATAAAAAGCGCGCCCGCTTTTTTTATCTCCTCATACCAATTGATCTTTTTTTGTTTTTGCATAGAGATCCTCGCTCCGCCGCCGTGCGGCGATAATGTTATTTGTGAAATCCACCTTGCACTTCTCGCGACGGCATTGTTCGACTCAAAGCCGTGTCATCACGTCAGCATTATTTTACCACCGATAAATGAATATATTATGAATTCGCGACAAATAATGAAAGTGCTCCGCCGAGAACGGAATTTTGACACGTACTCATGACAAACGCGCGTATTCCGAGAACGCGGAGCTCATGAATTCATTCCGAAAGGCAGATACCGGAAAATGCAAAGAAAATATTTGATCCCGATCACCTTGCTTGCGTTGTTGGCGCTGACGCTATCAACTCTCGCTGTTATCGTATACTCTCGCTCGATGCTTCACGACATTTCCCCCTCTTATGTCAAAAAGAGCACAAGATCCGAAGCACCAAGACCGCTCGAAACGGTCGAACTTCCGATCGAAGTATTTAACGAGGTAACCGCAGATGACAAAATATATCTGCTCATTCTCAAGGACGGCGCATTGTATGCATATGACGATGCCATGAAATGCGTTGTTACAAAGGCATTCGACCCCACTCTTTTGAACAGCACCGAAAGAACGATGTTGAACGACGGCATACTGCTGACAGGAGAGTCAGCGTTAAATGAAGCCTTGGATGATCTGCTTCACTGACTCCGAATTCAGCGAAGCACAACATTCTCGTCCCCGACAGTTGAACGCAATTCACTTACAAGACACCCGCCGATGTCGGCTCCGCCGGATCTTTCTTCATAGCGGGCTTCGTCGGTATAATAGAATACCGTTTTCAGCGTACCGTCGAAGATCCCCACAAGATTATCGCATTTTTTAAACAAATCGCTTTTCCGCGACGGGACCCTGATGTACAGCACCTTCGGTCTTCGCAACGGCTCGGCAACGGTCGTCACGGAGGCAGACGTTCTGCCGCGCGGTATCGTTTCCGACTTGGTCGTTGCCGCCACATAACGCTCATTGGGGACAAGCGGCTCAAGCATATTCAATATGATCTTTATTTCGTCTCCATCGCGCCCCTCTCTCACCGAAAGCGTCCCGCGAACGCAGACAGCCTCGCCGTCACGTATGTTAGCGCTGTATTTTTCGTAGTTTTTCGGAAAAACAATGACTTCCGCTTGCCCAAGATTATCTTCAAGCGTAAAAAATACCATCACGCTGTCGTTTTTGGTCTTTTTTCGAGCTATTCCGGATATCATTCCGACCGCAACGACAGTTTGCTTGTCGGAAAAAGACTCGGATGTGCCATCGTCGGATTCCGCGCTGCCGCAAAGCTCGCCGAGAGATATCGGCGAAAGAGCCGATATGTGCTTTGAAAAGCCGTCAAGAATATGCCCTGAAAAGCACATTCCGGTGCTTTCCTTTTCCAACTCGATCAAAACGCGAAGCGGATATTCGGGTATATTGGGATAAACACAAACTCCGCCGGAGCTTTTGCGGTTCGATGCCTCGGAAGAAAACATATCAAGCTGACCTTGGAGGTTGTTTTTACTGCGTTCCGACAGCGCCGCAAGAGCGGATTCGAGCGCCCCGGACATTTGAGAGCGATATACTCCGAAAGTGTCAAACGCCCCCGCTCTGATAAGAGCCTCGATCATGCGCTTATTGAGTCCGCGATCCGACATGCGTGACAGAAAATCGTCAAGATCGACAAAATTGCCGCCGGCATTACGCTCTCGAAGCATTGAATCGATAAAGCTTTTCCCAACATTTTTAACGCCGAGCAATCCGAAAGTTATGCTGCTTCCGTTAACATGGAAATCCGAATAGCTGTAGTTTATGTTCGGCGGCAAGACCTTTATCCCCATTTTAGACGCTTCGGCTATATATTGAGCGGTCTTGTTACGATCACCGAGAACCGACGACAGCAACGCGGCCAAATATTCCCGCGGATAGTGCGCCTTAAGATATGCTGTTCTGAATGATATCATGGCATATGCCGCAGCGTGACTTTTGTTAAATGCGTAGTTTGCAAAGCTTGCCATATCGTCGAAAAGCTTTACGGCTGCCGATCTGTCCATGCCGCGCTCGGAAGCTCCGCATATGAATTCTTCCCTCTCCGCCTCAAGCGCCGAAGCCTTTTTCTTCGCCATGGCTCGTCTGACCATGTCGGCGCGACCGAGAGAATATCCGGCCATTATTCGAAAAATATTCATGACCTGCTCTTGATAAACTATGCAACCGTAAGTCTCGGACAAAACAGGTCTCAACCGTTCGCACGGATAAACGACAGAATCCGGATCGTTTCGCCCCGCGATGTATTTCGGTATTGAATCCATGGGTCCCGGCCTATATAGAGCGATCGCGGCTAATATATCGTCTATCGTGCGCGGCAAAAAGCTTGCAAGCATCGCACGCATGCCGGGAGATTCAAGCTGAAACACACCTAAGGTCTGACCGCGAGAGATAAGTTCATAGGTCGCCTTATCGTCAAGACTTACTTTTTCAAGTTCAAACTGCGGCTCTTTCTCGCGTATTTGCTTTACCGCCGAATCGATTATGGTTAAATATCTTAACGCCAAAAAATCAAATTTGAGCAAGCCGAGCGATGCCACGGTTTCCATATCATATTGTGTTATGACCGCACCGTTGCTCAGCGAGAGAGGAAGGTAATCGGTAAGCGGCTTGTCGGTGATAACCACGCCCGCCGCATGGATCGATACATTTCGCGGCATGCCCTCAAGGGCTCGCGCAGTATCGATCATTTTTTTTATTTTGTTCGAGGAATCATATTTCTCGCGCAGTTCTTCGAACTCAAGTGCGGTATCGAGAGTAATGCTGAGGTCGCGCGGCACAAGCTTTGCGATCTCATCCACCTCGGCATAAGGCATATCCATCACACGACCTACGTCGCGCAACACCGCGCGAGCGGCCATGGTGCCGAATGTGATTATCTGAGAAACATGATCGTCTCCGTAACGCTCCTTTACATATTCAAGCACTTCGTCTCGGCGTTCGTAACAAAAATCCACATCGATATCGGGCATGCTGACGCGTTCGGGATTTAAAAATCTTTCGAAATACAGTTCAAATCTTATCGGATCTATATCCGTGATACCGATCAAAAATGCCACCAAACTGCCCGCCCCCGAGCCTCTGCCCGGTCCGACGGGAATCTTGCTTCGCTTCGCAAAACCGACATAATCGGCAACTATCAAAAAATAATCCGAATATCCCATGCGCTCTATAACAGACAACTCGTATTCGAATCGCTCACGGTATTCGTCCGGCTCGTGTCCGCGGCAAGGTATGACATTCTCCGCGTATAATTTTTCAAATCCGGCGTTCACCGCATCACGCAAAGCCTTGTCGGGAGTCATACCGCCGGAAGGCTTAAAAGACGGCAAAAATATACGATCGAAATTAAACTCGAAGTTGCATCTGTCCGCGATCTTGACGGTATTTTCAAGTGCGCCCTCGAATGAGCCGAAAAGAGCACGCATTTCATCGGTGGATTTATAATAAAACTCATCAGTTTCAAATCCAAGCTTTTTTTCGGAGGAGAGGGTCGTACCGGTCTGGATGCACATAAGCACCGCCTGTGCCTCGGCATCCGAACGATTCAAATAGTGCACATCGTTCGTTGCGACCATCCCAAGACCGCATTCGCGCGCCAAACGAGCCAGCCCGGGAAGTATCTGCCTTTGCTCCGCCAAACCGTGATTTTGAAGTTCGATAAAGAAATTATCCTTACCGAAAATACCCGCATATTTCACGGCGGAAGCACGGGCACCTTCGTAATCTCCCAAGACAAGCTTCGACGGTATCTCGCCCGCAAGGCATGCCGAAAGTGCTATGAGTCCTTCGTGGTACCTGCGAAGCAATTCATCGTCAACACGAGGCTTGGAGTAAAATCCCTCGGTAAATGACAGAGATACCATTTTTATAAGATTTTTATACCCGGTCTCGTTTTCGCACAGCAGAACCATGTGATGCGCCGCACGCTCGGTTTCGACCGATCTTTCAAAGCGCGAACGAGGAGAAACGTAAACCTCACAACCTATTATCGGTTTAACTCCGACGCTGCGGCACGCTTTAAAGAATGCAACGGCGCCGTACATGACACCATGATCGGTGATAGCCACGGCATCATGCCCCGCAGCAAGCGCAGCACCGGGAATATCGGCGATCCGACATGCGCCGTCAAGCAAACTGTATTCGCTGTGTAAATGCAAATGCACGAAATCAGACATAGGAATCCACCTCTGATTTTAAAGATCTTATTTTTTGTTGGTTACCGTTTCCGCAAGCTCGCACAGCTTTTTCAGTCTGTGATTGGCACCGGATTTGGAGATCGGAGGCACATGCTTAGATGCAAGCTCTGCAATCGAAATTTCCGGCTCGGCTTCGCGCAACGCGGCGGTCTCTTTAAGATCGTCAGACAGAGCCTCAAACAAGCCGTTGGCTTTTAAGACGGCAATGGCATTCAGTTGTATTAAGGCGGAACTTGCCGCTCTGCCTATATTGGTCACGATAAAGTTTGAAGCGCGATTGACGTTTCCTCTGAGTTCCCTCAAAAGATCGGATTGAATGAGCTCCATTGCGGCAATACTTGCTCCGACAGCGGAAAGCAGATCTTGAACGCAGTCGTTTTTTTTGCAAATGACAGCATAAGTTCCCGAGCGAGCGGATAATATTGGTTTTCCGACCGAAGTTGTCAGTTGCGCCGCGAGCCTTTCTGCACGCTCGCGGTCGTAGAGCTTAAATTCAAGCCTGACCTCTTTTTCCGGATCGCAGAAACGCGCCGACGAAATGAGCGCCCCCGCAAAAAAAGCGTTTTGACAGCCGGCGCATTTGAATTCCGACTCAACAAACTTCTCTGTATCGGTCTCGGGATCCGACATCGCACTCAAGAATCCCGCAAGTCGCTTTGATTCAAACTCAAATATATACACCTCTCGTCCATAGCATACCTCTGTTCGCTCGTCCGGGACTCGCCCATATTGCTCAAGCAGCAATTTGCGAACCACGGCCGCAGTGTCGCTCTTTTGTATTCGGCAAAGAAGCATGCCGGATATTCCGACTTCGGCATTCAATAGGAGTCCGTGCAAAAAGCTGCGTCGGCAACATGGTGATGAAGGCAGAACCTTTAAAAGCTCGTCTCGAACTCTATCGCCAAAGCCTCTCATTCGACTGATACCATCCTGATCTCACATTCAAGAGATATGCCGTAACGATCCGATACGGTCTTGCGGATATGCTCTATAAGCTTTTTCACATCATCCGCGGTCGCTCCGCCCTTGTTGATGATGAATCCCGCATGCTTTTCCGACACCTGTGCTCCTCCGATCGCATAGCCCTTAAGTCCGCATTCCTCTATAAGCTTTCCGGTATACACTGTGGGTGCACTGCGTTTAAAAACGCTCCCGGCGCTCGGAAAATCCAAGGGCTGCTTATCTGTGCGTCTGTGCATATAATCGTTCATCATTTCCGATATCTTGCTTTTTTCGTCCTTCCGAAGTCGAAACTCAGCACCAAGCACGATATATCGTTCGCCTCGCCCTATGATGCTTTTTCTGTAGTCAAACTTCATTTCATCGCACGAAAGCGTTTCGACTTTATCGGTATGCGCATCATAAACCTTTACGCTTTCCGTCACATCGGCCATCTCGCCGCCATAGGCTCCGGCATTCATGCAGACGGCTCCGCCGCAGCTGCCCGGAATACCGTATGCAAATTCAAGACCGCTGAGGGAGGCATCCCTGGCGGCAACAGCAACCGAAAACAGCGAATTTCCGCACCCGACGCTCATGCATTCACCGTTGATATCGATGTTTTTGATTTTTTTTGTAAATATCAAGACGCCTCTGAATCCGTTGTCATCAAAAAGAATATTAGAGCAATTTCCAACTACCATACGGCGAATGTGCATCTCATCCGCAAGTTTCAGCGCCGCGCAAAGCTGTGCATCGTTATGCGGATAAACGGCAATATCGCAAGCTCCGCCTATTCGAAAGCTTGAACGCTCGGATAAAAGCACATCCCGCAGATATTCCACTCCCAAAAGATCAAGCTTGTCGGTAAAAAGCTTTATTTTATCATTATTATTCATGAACCAAAACCTCGATTTGTTTTATTCGTCATCTTCCGGTATATTCCGCAGCTCGTCCAGGCACTTTATCTCGTAAGTCGGCTTAATGATATCGGGGCATTTTTTGGAATGCGGGTTTAACCAGCAGGTGTCGATCCCCGCAGCCATTCCGCCGGCAATATCCGAGGAAAGCGAATCTCCTATAACAAGAGCCCTGTCGCATTCAAAGCCCTCGATGTCATTCATCACGCGATCGAAAAAATCGCGCGAAGGCTTTTCCGCGCCGACCTCTTCCGAGATGTACGATCTTTCGATAAATCGTTTTATCGGAGAGACATTCATTCTGCCCGTCTGCACCGCCTTGATTCCGTTGGTAATGACAAAAATGCGACATTTTCCATAAAAATAGCGGCATATCTCCAAAGCACCGGGCATAAGATACGATTTTTCTGCCAAACGATCGGTGTATTCCGCCGCCATTTGGAGATGGTCAGCCTCAAAACCGTGCTTGCGCAGAAAAAGATCGAACCTTTTTGTTCTCAACTCGTTTTTTTCAATACCGCCGGTCTCCAGCAGTTTCCAAAGACTATCGTTTATTTCGCTATAGGATGCGATGAGTTCCTCGGTCGGAGATATCCCGAAGCGCTTGAGCGCCTCGGAGAGCGCCTCGCGTTCGGCTCGCTTAAAATCAAGAAGTGTGTCATCCGCATCGAATAATAAAAAATCATATTTCATGTACTCGGCAATCATTCCGTTCAATAAATATTTCGGTATTATATATTATACAACATCCGCAACCGTTTTGCAACACATTATTTTCGATTGATCCAATAATACCGCATTTGTTCTCATTCTGCCTTTGCCGACATAATATGATGTCAACCTATTGCATTTTTTTATCTTTTGTTGTATAATATAAATATATATCTTGTTTTCAAAGGAGACGACTTGATGATCGTCGGAATAACCGGTCCGTCGGGAGCGGGAAAATCTCATTTATCGGCATTGCTGGCGGCACGCGGCTTTGCAATTCTCGATTGCGATAAAATATATCACGAGTTGATATCCTCGCCCGGATCTTGCGTCACCGAGCTGTGTGAACAATTCGGTCCTGCCGTATTAAACATTAGTGGTGGTATAGACCGTAATTCTTTGGGACGAATAGTTTTTTCAAGCCCCGGTGCGCTTTTAAAGCTCAATTCGATCACTCATAAATACATTATCGACGAAATAAAAAGTCGTATCGATGCCCTACGCCCGGGCACTTCCGCAGTCATAGACGCCCCGACATTATTTGAAGCAGGGTGTGATGCACTTTGCGATCTGACGATCGGAGTGCTCGCCTCTCGCCAAACGCGCACGGCAAGACTCATTGAGCGTGACGGTGCCTTCAAAACAGCCGAAGAACTTGAAGCGAGGATGAACGCTTCAAAGCCCGAACTTTTTTACACGCAAAGGTGCGATATGATATGGGTCAATGATCACGAAGACGCATCCGCAGACGAATTTGCTGACCGCATTGCCGCTTTGTGTACCGGAAACGGTCCATCTCGGCGCAAAATTCCTAAGACAGACATTTCGGTCGCAAGCAACGGATCGGAGTCGGACAAATGAGAACAGCAATAAAGCGCACACTTACGGTATTGATAATTGCGGCACTCTCCATAGGCTGCGGCATGACGGTTGAAAAAATATGCGATTCAGCGGAACGCAAAAGCTATCCGCGCATGTATATGGAAACGGTCATGCAAAATTCGCAAGCATTCGGCATCCCTCAAAACATGATATACGCCTTTATAAGAACGGAGAGCAATTTTGATTCAAGCGCAAAAACCACTTCGGAGCAAGGCGACCGCGTGGGGCTCATGCAGCTGACCGCGGAGGAGTACACGCGTTACAGCACTCAACTCGGAATCTATTCGGATCCCGGAATGCGATACGATCCCGAGACCAATATCAAGCTCGGTTCATGCAAAATAGCCGAATTTTATAACAAGTATTCCGACAGGCGATGTATCTACGCCGCATTCGCGGTCGGATCGGAAACCGTTGATGAATGGCTCGCGAACTCCGAACTTTCTGACGAAAAAGGGCATCTTTTGACGATCCCGGATCCCGAGGTGTCGGCTTATGTTGAGAAGCTTGAGTCCGCGTTTCAAATGTACGTAAAGCTGTACGGTTAACAGATCGATGCAGATATAACAGATCAACATGCAAAGGAAGGATATAAGATCATGTCTGAAAACGAAAACAAAAACGAAAAGATCGAAAAAACAGCCGCAGATCGCGCCAAGGAGCTGACATACACCAAAAAAACCGTATATCAACTCAAAAACAGCGAAGCTGTCGAGGCGGCGTATGCTTATGCGCAAGGTTATGCAAAATTTCTCGACAATGCCAAAACCGAACGCGAGGCCGTAACGCAAGGCATCGCCATGGCAAAAGAAAACGGATTTACCGAATATCATTTCGGCGACAAGCTCGAAAAAGGCGGCAAATATTATTACAACAACCGCGGAAAGAATCTTTTCCTCTTTTACATCGGAAGCGGTGATATAAGGAACGGCATACGTATCTCCGCGGCACACATCGATTCTCCGCGTATCGATCTGAAGCAGGTTCCGCTTTACGAGGACAGTGGTATGAGCTTTTTGAAAACTCATTATTACGGAGGCATACGCAAATATCAGTGGGTGGCATCTCCTCTTGCGCTCCACGGTGTGGTCTGCAAGAAGAACGGTGAAAATATCAACATCGTTATAGGCGAAGATGATTCGGACCCGGTGCTTTATATCAACGATCTGCTTCCGCACCTCGGACATGCCGACGATACCAAGCCGCTCGGAAGCGCCATTCCGGGTGAAAAGTTGAATCTTCTGGTCGGCAGCAGACCGATCGATGATGTTTCCGACGGAATCAAGCTCAACGTGCTTAGTATCCTGAACGAAAAATACGGCATTGACGAGGCCGACCTTCTTTCCGCAGAGCTTTCGGCAGTGCCTGTCGGCAAAGCTCGCGATGCCGGAATTGATCGCTCGATGATCTGCGCATACGGACATGACGACAGAGTTTGCTCTTATCCCGCACTGACCGCTCTCTTTGAAGCCGTCGGCGGCGAATCGGACTGTGAAAATTCCATTCTTTGCATACTTGCGGACAAAGAGGAGACCGGCAGCGAGGGTAACACCGGTATGCAGTGCGAGCTGATGCTCGATCTGATAGACGAGATCGCCGCGTCGCAGAATGCCTCACCCTCTCTTGTGCGCTTGAATTCAAAATGCCTTTCCGCAGATGTTTCCGCAGCATTCGACCCCAATTTCGGCGAAGTGTTTGAAAAGAGAAATTCATCCCTGCTCTCTTGCGGCGTGGTTCTCACCAAATACACGGGCGCTCGCGGCAAGAGCGGCACGAGTGATGCCTCGGCGGAATATATCGGATGGCTTCGCGGAATAATGGAGCGCGATGATATCGTTTGGCAGGCCGGCGAGCTCGGCAAGGTCGATGCCGGCGGCGGCGGAACGGTCGCGAAATATATAGCCAATCATAACATAGATGTCGTCGATCTCGGGGTTCCGGTAATTTCGATGCATGCGCCATACGAAATAATTTCCAAAGTCGACCTTTATGAGGCCCACCGTGCCTTTGTGGCGTTCAACAAATATTGATCGGCAAAAATGTCAGCTTCATCGGCAGTTATGATCAAGCTTGGTGAGCTTGATAAAAAATATACCGAAGCCGAGCTGCTTCTATCCTCCTCGGAGGTATTATCGAATATTCCGCTCTATACCCAAACGATGAAGGAATATCGTTCCATGGCTCCGATAGTGACAAAATATCGTGAATATATGAGCACAGTCTCGGAGGAATCCGAGACTCGCGCTCTGCTTGCGGAGACCGATGACACCGAGTTGCGGACGCTTGCGTTCGATGAACTTACCATGTTGAAGGACAAATTGTCAACTCTGGAGAGCGAACTGACCGCAATGCTGCTGGCGCGCGATCCGAATGACGAAAAGAACATTGTTGTCGAAATACGAGCCGGAGCGGGCGGCGAGGAAGCTTGCCTTTTTGCCGCAGTCCTGTACAGGATGTATTCGATGTACTGCGAAAAAAACGGCTACAATTTATCCTTGATGAGTTGCAACGAAACCGAGCTCGGCGGTTTTCGCGCCATCACCTTTACAGTAGACGGAGACGGAGCGTATTCAAGGTTCAAATTCGAATCCGGTGTTCACAGAGTTCAACGAGTTCCCAAAACCGAATCTCAAGGCAGGATACAAACTTCGACGATAACGGTGGCAGTTCTCCCCGAAGCGGATGAGGTCGACGTTGATATACTTCCGCAGGATATCGAATTTGAAACCTGCAAATCAAGCGGAGCCGGCGGACAGCATATAAACAAGACCGAATCCGCAGTCAGACTCATACACAAGCCCACGGGAATAGTCATAGAGTGCCAACAGGAACGCTCTCAGCTTCAAAATAAAGATCGCGCGCTTAAACTTCTCAGAGCCAAGCTTTATGATATAAAGACCTGCGAACAAAATCAAAGAATCGCCGAAACACGACGGCTTCAAGTAGGCTCCGGCGACAGGAGCGAAAAAATACGCACATATAACTATCCTCAAAATCGTGTGACAGATCACCGGATCGGGTTGACACTTTATTCACTTGATTCCTTCATTGACGGTGACATGGACACGCTCGTGGATGCGTTGAACGCCGCAGACACCGCCGAAAGACTTCGTGCCGGAAGCGAGGCGTGAACGTATTCACTTTCGCTCATCCGACAGTAAGATCAATTATTTATGACAGTTCGAAAGGCAATTTTAACGATCATGTCACAATCATCAAATTCAGAAACGTTCCATATTACACTTGATCCGAATAATTTTAACGATTCGGAACTGATTCCCGCCGCCGAGGCTATCCGCAACGGAGGTTTGGTTGTATTTCCGACCGAGACAGTCTACGGACTCGGCGGAGATGGCACCAACGAGGAATCGGCAAACAAGATATATCAAGCCAAGGGACGCCCGTCCGACAATCCGCTGATAATTCATATTTCGGACCCGCGCGACGCGGAGGCATATTGCCGGACCTCTCCTCTTTTTTACCGTTTGGCGCAAAGCTTCATGCCCGGCCCGCTTACCGTGATACTGCCGAAAAAAGACACCATTCCCGCGCGCGTCACAGGAGGACTTGACACGGTTGCCGTCCGATGCCCGTCGCACCCGATAGCCAATTCCTTGATCAGACTTTGCGGCGTTCCGATCGCGGCGCCGAGTGCCAATATCTCGGGCCGCCCCTCCCCCACAAAAGCCGAGCATGCGGCGCATGACCTTGACGGTCGCGTAGATTTCATCATAGACGGCGGTGAATGCGCCTTTGGCGTCGAATCAACCATAATCCGACTTGATGACGAGGACTCTGTCACACTTTTGCGTCCGGGTGCGGTGACCGATGACGCCCTCAGGTGCGTTGCCAAAAATGTTACCGTGGCTCACTCCGTCACAGAAATGCTCGCCGAGAATGAACGGCCGCTTTCCCCGGGAATGAAATACCGTCACTATGCACCATCCAAGCCGCTTAAGCTTGTGGGGGGCAGCGAGGCGGATCGTATACAATTTTTCAGAAATGCTCAATTAAACGAGAATTGCATCATCATTTGTTACGATGAGCAAGAGCCGCTGTTGCTTGGCGGAAGAATAATAACCATAGGCGCAGGCTATGACCTTGAAACACAAATGCACCGTCTCTTCTCTGCTCTGCGCGAATCGGATGAGATCGATGCCGATGTCATTTATGCCAATCTTCCCGACACCGAGGGGCTGGGGCTCGCTCTGTACAACAGACTTATCAGAGCTGCCGCGCACACGGTTATAAAGTTGTAATCAGATCGGAATACTTCAAAATACAAATGCAATTATTTAAAGAAGAGGTTTTAACCGCATGGCAAGAAAAAAGAAGGCTCTGCCGGATGATACTGTCTTGAACAAGGCAGCTCCCGCAACAGAGCAGCTCATAACCGCCACGATAGAAGAAAACTATATGCCGTATGTCATGAGCGTTATAGTTTCGCGCGCCATTCCGGCCATTGACGGCTTTAAGCCTGCGCACCGTAAGCTATTGTACACCATGTATAAGATGGGGCTTCTGAACAGCAACGCTCCGACCACAAAAAGCGCAAAGGTGGTCGGACAAACCATGACACTTAATCCGCACGGTGATGCCGCGATATACGAAACACTTGTACGTTTGACCAACGGATACGAGGCGCTACTGCACCCATTTATTCATTCAAAGGGCGCATTCGGAAAGCAATACAGCTGGGATAAAGCCTCAGCTCCGCGTTACACCGAGGTCAAGCTTGATAAATTCTGCACCGAAATTTTTTCGGGTATTGAGAAGGATGCCGTCGAAATGGTGGACAACTACGACGGAACATTAAAAGAACCCTCGCTTTTACCCACCACCTTTCCAAATATATTAGTCACTCCAAACATGGGTATCGCCGTGGGCATGGCATCAAACATTTGCTCCTTTAATCTTGCCGAGATATGTGACGGCACCATAGCAATGCTTCGCGATCCCAAGATCACCGCGGACAAGCTGCTTGATATTATACCCGCCCCCGACTTTGCCGGCGGGGGGCAGATAATATACGATCGAAATGACATGTTGGAGGTGTTCAATTCCGGCTCGGGATCTGTTCGCGTGCGTGCAAAGTACAAGTACGATCCCAAGGAGAACTGTATAGATGTTTATGAAATACCGTATACCACTACGGTAAACCAGATCATGAAGCAAGTCACCGATCTTCTTAAGGAAAATAAGCTCAAAGAGATCACCGACGTTCGCGACGAAATAGGCCTTTCCGGTTTCAGAATGACCATTGACATCCGTCGCGGCACGGATCCCGATCAGCTGATGGCAAAACTGTTCAAAGCGACCTCTCTTGAGGATTGCTTCAAATGTAATTTTAACGTTCTCATCGGTTCTGTCCCGAGACAAATGGGCGTCAAGGAGATACTCGGCGAATGGATAAGCTTCCGTAAAGAATGCTATTCTCGCGAATTGCGCTTCGACCTTCAACGAAAAAAAGAAAAGCTGCATCTTTTGATGGGGCTGGGCAGAATACTGCTCGATATCGACAAGGCGATAAAGATCATCCGTGAGACCGAAAAGGACTCGGATGTCATTCCGAATCTGTGTCGCGTTTTTTCGATCGACGAGGAACAGGCTGAATTCGTTGCGGATATCAAACTTCGAAACATAAACAGAGAATATATCTTAAACAGAATAAAGGATATAGACGAACTGCAAAAGCAGATAGCCGAGCTGGAGGCAATACTTGCCGATGAGCTCAAGCTGAAAAAGAAGCTTATCGCACAGTTGGACGAAGTAAAGAAAAAATACGGTCAACCGAGGCGCTCCGAGATCATTCAAGCGCACGAGATAACCGTCGTCGCTCCCGATAACGAGATTGAGAACTTTCCTGCTCACTTCTTCCTTACATCGGAAGGATATTTCAAAAAGATAACGGCTCTGTCTTTGCGCGGAAACGATGCACACAAGCTCAAGGAAGGAGACAGCATCATCTGCGAAGCCGAGGCGGATAATCTCACCGACATATTCTTCTTCACCGACAAGGCGCAACTCTATCGAGCTCGCGCATGTGACTTTGATGTCTGCAAGGCATCATCAATGGGGGACTTCATTCCAGCCAAACTGAATTTCGATACCGACGAAAAACCGATATATATGAAAGTGGGCAACGATTGGCGGGATAATATGAATATGGTATTCATTTTCGAAAACGGCAAGGGCGTGCGTATACCTCAATCGGCATATCGCACCAAAAGCAACAGACGCAAAATTACGGGAGCATTTTCCGATACCTCTCCCATCGTTGCAATGTTTGAGGAGGACAAGCCCTTTGAGCTCTTGCTGATAACCTCTGCCGATCGAGCGGCGGTTCTCTCTACGAATCTGTTCCCATGCAAGGCAACCAGGTCGTCTGTGGGAGCGCAGATCATCAATCTGCGAGCGGGAACTCGAATCAAGGCAGCGTTCCGTGACTTCACCGACAAATTCGAAAGCACCAAGGGATATAAAAAGATCAAGATACCCGCCACACCGGTCCTCCTGGTTGAAAAAGATATTGAAAAAATGCAGTTAAAGCTTGATATTTGACCATCAAGCGTATTCACCACTCACGTTCAAATGGTAAAAACATAATGATCACCGAAAACAAGTTTATAAAAAAAGCAGCCACACTCGGGCTGGCATTTGCGCTCGCACTTCTGACCTCCGTGACGGTTTACGCCACGGTAAGCTACAGCTATGACAGCTCGCAGGATCCCGTGGTATCACTGTCCGGCTTGGCTCAATATGTCGAGGATTATGTCCTTACACCGTTCAACCGACGCATAAACGAGCTTAGCGAACGCGTGAGCGCGCTTGAAAGCAACGGCGGAGGCGGCAGTGGAAGCGGTATCGGCTCCGAGGCATACAACACGCTTTTGTCACGTATCAGCGCATTGGAGGAGACGATCGAAGCTCAAGAAAAAGAACTGTCCGAACTCAGATCCGAGATTTCGACATCCGGCGACTCGGTGAACGGACGACTCGATTCGATCGAAAAAAGCTACACCGATGTTACCAAGCAGATAAGTGCCGTAAATGATTCGATAACCGGGCTTTCAAACAGTCTGGCAACGCTGAAGACAACAATATCAAGCTTGGACAAAAATTGCGGCAGCCTTTCAGATAAGTATATGTCGGTCACGAAATCAATGAACGAACTTCAATCGGCGATAAATGCACTGACCGGCACGGACGGCGATGTGACTAAACTGCAACAGCAATACGACGAGTTGTATAGCGCCTGGCAGCAGATCCAGACCGAGGTGGGCGTTATGTATCGTCCCGTATTTGTGGAAAGCGGAAAAACCATCAAAGCCAAAAATGCGGACGAGGGAATATTGGTCATAGTTCGCAGCGGTTATGCCGTAGTGGTCTCACCTTACAACACATCCGGGACCCTGCAGGGAGTCAACGACCTGACAAGCGGCGAGGAGCTGTACAACGGTGCAGACGCACCGCTCATGCATAATCTTCTCATTCCGCGAGGCGCCGATGACGGCAGAGGAATACTTATCGCCAGCTATGACGGTGCTTATGTCATGATCGGAGGCGACTATGTCATCGTCGATGAATAATAAGAAAGCTCTCCGACGCAGAGCTCAGCTCGTCATTTTCTTCATTTTGATACCGGTTCTCGTTGCCGTGTTGCCTGCTCTCGGCACCACAGAGAGCGACGACTCACTTTCAGATTATGCGATCAGATCCAATACACAAACCGATCCGACTTATCTTGCGATCGGTCTGCGCTACGGCGATGATGCCCCCTTTTCAAGTGCTATGCTCTCCCCTTACGGTTTTATCATCGGCGAGACCGAGATAACCAAGACCGAAAGAAATTTCATTCCGCTATACAATTTAAACACCGCGTCCCTTTATGCGGTCTGCGATTCAAATATAAAAGTCGGTTACAATTCTTGTTCGGCGGCTTATAAGGAATCCGACACCGATATAGGTGGATATCATGTTGAAATAACCATGCCCGACGGCAATATTTGGGACAAGCTGGATGATTTTTCCGATCTGTTTACCATGATGTACGGGCATTGCTTCCCGGCATATATAAACGGCGTTAAATGCGTCAGAGTCGGTGCGTTTGCCGGCTATACGGAAGCCGGAGAAGCAGCCGCCGCGGTCTTCTCTTTCTTTTCGGGAGATGAATACGCCATAGGAATAGCATCTCCGTCGTCCTCGGGCGTATCTGTGCTGGATGCGGACATGGAGAGCATTTTATTTGAATATGACGGCGACGAGCATTTTTATTTGGGCTTTGCCGCACGTCAGCGAGCCGATGCCGATCGTGCATACATCCAAGATGTTGCCACATCGAATATCTACGACGGATTATTTTGCTATCGCAGATATGTAGGCTCGGGAGTCGACGGTCTCACGCACATCAATCTCGTCGAACTGAATACATATGTTGAAGGCGTACTGCCGAATGAGATCTATACAAGCTGGGATATCGAAACGCAAAAGGCATTTGCGATAACGGTGCGTTCATACTCGGTCATCTGCATAGGCAAGCACTACTCCTCATACGGCTTTGATATGTGCAGTCTTTCTCATTGCGAGAACTACCGCGGAAGAAAGCTTATCACGGCAAAGGTTACACAAGCGGTGAAAGAAACGCACGACATGGTATTGACATACAAAGACACGGTCGTGGAAGGGCTCTATTCTTCAAGCATCGGCGGTTGGTCGGTGGACACAAAATATGTCTGGGGCGGCATTACCGATAAATATCTCACAGCACAGCAAACGCCGTGGGAAAAATACTCTGAGTATCGTTCCGGAATGTGGGAAAGCGAAATAAGCGCATCCGAACTGAAAAAAGCATGCATCGAATACGGCGAAACTCAAATCGATTCGGATATAGTCAAGATCGAGACCACTTACGCCGGAGATACACCGTATATATACACGATGAAGCTTACCGATAAAAACGGAAACACGGCAACCGTCACGCGCTGTTCGGCAATCAGATCGCTGCTTTACGGATATGTGTGGTCCGCAAATTTTTCGATAGGACGCGGATCGGTGGATTACACATATGAAGACGTTATTTCGACCAACATAATCAATCTGCAAGGTTCGGGAGCCGGCATGGTCAAAGTATATACCGGAAGCGGTGAGATCCTTGCCGATTCGTCGAAATTCAATTTTTTCACATACCTGGGCAACCTTTTTAAGGATGATTCCAGCACTCTGCATGTCTATACCGGTAACGGAATAGCGCAGATAAGCGGCGACGGCTCTGACATCCCCATGACCACCGAACCTGATGAAAACGGCAGGTATACCGTGGTGTCGAATTACGGAAGCTTTCTTATCGTTACGCAACTGCAAAAGCATCAAGCTACGTACAGGGCTTCAAGCAGTACCTCCTTTGCCATAGTCGGAAAAGGTATGGGGCATGGTGTCGGCATGAGTCAATTCGGAGCCTCGGATCTCGGTGAAGCAGGAGCCACAGCCGAGCAGATACTGACAGCTTACTTCCCCGGCGCCGAGATTGAAGATTATTATAAATTTATCGCAAAAAACAGTTGAAAGACGGCCTGCGACCGTATCTCGTTTCCGGGAACAGTCGCAGGCTTTTTTCATTTAACAAAATCCATAAGATCGTTTTCGGTGATATAGCAAAGCTCGGATATTCTCTCTGCTCTGCTTATACGATCGAGTCCGGCCAGAGAATGTGTGTCGGTTCCGAAGGTAAACTTGCACCCTGCGGCTTTCGCCAACCTCATGACGCGTATCATAGGCTCATCTTCAAAATCGTTTCGCCACATCTTGAAGGCACCGGTATTGACTTCTATACCGACTCCGAGTGCCCGAGCGGTACAAAAGCACTCAAGATATTGCTCGTCGGTAACTGCTTCGATTATTGTTTTTTGAAGTTCCTTTGATAAACCGCAAGGAGAAAATGTGTGTGCTATAGATACCGGAACATTTTTCACCATTTTAACGAATTCCGAATTATTCACAAGCCTCAAAAAGCTTTGATACATGAAATCGGCGTTATACCTAACCATATCGACGTGACGTTCGCCGAGCATGGCTTCGATATCATTGCTTGAAACGGAATTGACAAGGCTTGCGGCTTGGCTCGCGGACAACTCGGGGACGCTTTCCGCAATTTTGCTTGCAAGCTTTTGGCGCATCTCCTTAACGTCATCCATTTCGGGAATCACAAAATTCTTCATATGAATATGAGTGTGCGGAACAAGTATATAATCAAACTTTTTGGCGGTATCCGCGAGCATACCCAAGGTATCACTCATTCCGCAATATTCGGTTTCGGTTCCGATCAACAAACGCATTCCGGGTATGCTCGGCATAGCCGCACGTGCACACTCGAGACCGTAGTTTATCATCTGCTGATGATACCATTTGCTTGCCCCGGGTACCTTTTCGTCCCAAAGGTGATTTGAAACGCCGAACACCGTATGCCCGAGTTCGCGCGCACGATATGCATAAGCCGATATCGTAGCCTCCGGATCGTAGCAGCAGGATGAAAGCAGTGTGTGTGTGTGAATATCGTGTCTGATCTTCATAATTGTCGATCTCACTCTCATATCGAGAGCGCCCTTTCGCATTATATTTGCGGGAACATACCGCGATGTATCCATTATATCAAAATGAGCAATCTTTTTCAATACTTTTATAATTTATTACTTGATATTTTTTCGATAATATGGTATCATATATAAAAACATCAGAAAGGTATTTATCCATGAACAAATACGAGATACTGAAATATGCCGATCACACTCTGCTCTCCCCGACAGCTACCGAAGAGCAGATCAAAGCCATTTGCGATGATGGTATGAAATATCATACCGCGTCGGTCTGTATTCCTGCTTCATATGTGAAAACGGCATATGATTATACCGAGGGCAAGCTGAACATATGCACAGTTATAGGCTTTCCTCTCGGCTATGACACGACCGCCGCAAAATGCTTTGAGGCCGCAGATGCAATAAGCAACGGCGCAAATGAAATAGACATGGTCATAAATCTCGGCTGGCTCAAGGACGGAATGTATGACAAGATCGAGGCAGAGATAGCAGCGGTCAAGAAGGCCTGCGGCGAACACATTCTCAAGGTCATAATCGAAACATGTCTTTTGACCGACGATGAAAAGATCCGCATGTGCCAAACAGTCGCCGACGCCGGCGCCGATTATATCAAAACCTCCACCGGTTTTTCGAACGGCGGCGCTACACGTGAGGATGTGGCCCTGTTCGCACAGCATGTTCCAAACGGCTTAAAGATCAAGGCAGCCGGCGGTATTCGATCATTCAATGACGCCGAGGACTTCATCGCTCTCGGAGCAACGCGCCTCGGGACAAGCGCCTTGGTAAAGCTTATTAAGCAAGAAGAACAAGCTTGAAAAACAAAATACCTTCATCCATCACCGCCGAGAGCGACCGCGCTTTACTCTCGGCGGTGTGTTTTGTGCGGTTTTAATATTCGCTTATTCGCAACCGAATAAGCTTTATCTTTTTGAGCTTTGCAAGCGATTTGCGGATTATTATAATTATTGTCCCATCTCTAAAAAATGCTCGGATTGCAGAGTTTAAGAACCGGTTAGACGAGCATCCCGAAATCGATGTCGTTTATCTTGTACTTTAACAAGGATACCGTTAAGAAAGTAGTCGAAGAACTGCAAAGCAACGAAGGCGGAGATATTCCTACGGAAATCAACGGCGAATCGCTTGCAGAACCGACCTATGTTACTTGGACGGTTCATACACCGAGAAATACACGTCAGCCCGCTATGGTTCCCGGACAAACGAGCATATTTGATACACCTGTTTCGGGCGATACGAGTTCTGTGAGCCATGTCACCGCTGCACCGACAAGCGATAATTCTTCTCTTCCCTCCCATACTCGTTCTGCTCTTACGGTAGAAAGCACTATGCCGGAATACGATCCTCCAATGACCGTTACCGTCCCCGCACCGAGCACGCCGAACACTCCGTTGTTTACACCGCCGGCACCCGGCAGACAGCTTACGATTAAAACGGATATTGATCGCGTTGAGATTATCGATTTCATCAATGCACAGGGTTATTTGACGTATTTTATCCGTCATGACCGCATAAACGATTACCTCAAATCGCTTCTTGACCTCGCAGATCTTCTTACACATAACCTTATTTACCAAAATGCACGCGATGAAGTCATCGACGACGTTCTCGGTTTGATTCGTACATACGTTGATGAGCTTCACCGCACAGGTAAATATGAGGAATTCGCAAAACAGGTATTGGAATTCAAATTATCGATTCAAGTGTTTGACCCATTCGGCCGGGCATTGGGGGATAATTACCTTGACGATTTTACAATGATGTCTGAAAGCGACATTGACAGGCGTGTAAGAGACGCCGATACTAAGCTTGGACGGTATGGTTTCCCGAGCAAATACGGATATTTGTATTATGACGAGGACGATCCCAATGCTTATAAAATTGATTGCGTTCTTTTTGCCAACAATGATGATTGCAGAGCAAAGCTCGGAGATTATGCGAAGAAAAAGCTGAATGATTTCAGCAAAAAGTATCGTATTGCTATCGTCAGCAAATCAGATGCCTGCAAGAAGAAGTATCACGATATTATGGCAGATAGTGATGTAATCAGCGAGCAGATCTTCGCGATTCCCGAAAATATCAGCGTTCGTGAAGATGCAGACGGAACCGAATACGACAATCATTTGTTAGCCTCCCCAAAAAACGGAATTGCCAAAATTAAGCTCAACGGTTGGGAAAGCTCGCTGATAGAGGAAGAAGCTCGCAGAAACGATTTTGTTTGCTGGTTGCGAAATCCTTCGAGAGGCACGTGGGCTCTTTGCTTGCCTTACGAAATCGGCGGAGAAAAGAAAGCATTCTATCCCGATTTCTTGGTAGTGCGGAGCGATCCTTATGCCGAATATGTTGTAGACATTCTTGAACCTCACGGAAATCAGTATGCGGACAACCTTCCCAAAGCAAAAGCCCTCGCGGATTATGCTAAGAACGAAAACCGCATTGGTAGAATTCAGCTGATTCACAAGAATCCAAACGCGGGCGGAAGCAACTTTGTACGCTTGGATCTGACTGATATCGTTGTTCGTGACAAGGTGCTTCACGCTATGACTCCGGACGAGTTGGATCACATCTTTGATACGGACGGTATCACGGAGTAAAAATTAATTACGGGAGAACACAGGGCAATTATGTTTTTTGTTCTCCCGCCTAAAAGAAAAGGAGGCATATATGAGCAACCCCAAACCAATAAAGCTTACTGATAAGCCCTATTTCGCATGGAAATATGAAGAACAGACAAAAATCAAACCTAAAGTGCTTGGGGCAAACTTAATATTGTATGCATGACAACGTTATTACAAGGTGTTAATTTGCAGACACAGAATATCATAATAAAGATTTTAACAAAGAAGCTTGCATTGCATGATTTCAAAGCCAACGCGTCTAAGATCCCCATCCACTACCGCTTTGTCGGTTGCTTGGAGATCCCCGATTGGTACCGCAAGCGCAAGGTCACGCTCGAAAGCCGTCAAGGCGTCGCGGTGAAATACCTGCCCACGGCATAAAAAAAGAGCGGCAAACCGCTCAAAACAACAAAGCAAATTCAAACCCAAATAGGCAAAAAATATCGAGTGTTCATCACTTTCGTTATGAACACTCGATATGGTCGGAGTGACAGGGCTCGAACCTGCGGCCTAATGGTCCCAAACCACCCGCGCTACCAACTGCGCCACACCCCGATCTATACCGGCGTAGGCAAAAGCAAATTTTGAGCTACGTCGGTAATTTTTTATTATTAATTATGTTTATTTCAGTGTAAGGCTTTCGCAATTTAAAAAATCATATGCTCCGATAAGAGAATCAGTGGGAACGACATGCTCGGCGCCGCAATTACGACAGAAGACTCTAACACCGCCATCCATTACCTCGGCATCATAATCCCCTTCTCCGTTCTCGCAACGGCAAGCTATCTTTCCCTCGGCTTCAAGATCATGTATAACAAACATTACGATCTCAAACACCTGCGGGTCAGGAAGCAACTCATCTTCGGCGTCAAATGCCGAAAAATCGTTTATTCCGTTTTTTTCAAGCATATCAAGCAATTCAAGCTCGTTGCGCGCAAGCTCCGCCTTGACATGATTCATTTCTCCCATAAAACAGATGGAAATATCGGAATACGGACACTGCAAAGTGAACAGATCTCTGCCGTAAAAAATCTGCTTATTAACGGTAAAAGTATGGGCCTTTCTGCAAAATATGCACGGAACGGTGATCTTGACCTTATCCAAGTGCAAAACAACATCCATTTCGCTTTTTTGGCAATCACATTTAAGTTTCAACTTATTTGCCGAAAGAGAAAACAATCCGGCAGCGCTCAGTACACCGTTTCCGCATTCCGGACACCGATAAGCAACAGTCGTGGATCTGGGTTCAAGAATCATTGGAAGCTCCGTTCTGCCGTTATGCTTCGGCACGATTTTCACACCGTATCATCTTTTTACATTATATGTCGTACATCCGAAAAGCGCGCATGCTTTTTTGCATTCTCGGGTGCTGATACCGCACCCGAGAATGCGCTGCTTTTTCAAGCTTTAGCCAATGCTGTTTATAACTCCGTTGTTATAGGAGATATCGGCAACCTCTTTCTGCGTATTGTACCATTCGGTATATTTATCCGAGTACACACCGTCGCGCGCCGTAGCCTCCCATGCAGTCTCGCCGTCACCGACAAAGTACATGATATGTGCGCCGTATGAGGTCTCTATTATATCGACCTCACCGACCGTTCTGGACTCATCGTAGATCCAATCCTCGAAATTCTGCTCCATGTAATTCTTGGCAACATTGGTGTAGAATACGCTGCTGTCTTCCGTCCACTCGTTCGCAAGCGTTTCAAAAGCTTCTTTGGTCTTCTCGCCTTCGTTATACTGAGCGAGTATCTCCTCCGCCTTCGCCTTAGCATCCTCAATGGTGCCATAGGTATCGGTTGCGAAAAGAATGTGTCCGACATCTTTGGTCACGGTATCGTCACGATGCGCGGTGTTTACCACGAAATAGGCGGTATATGTGGATTTTTTCTCACCCTCCGATGCGATCGAGGTGCTGTCACCCGCTTTGCGCTCGTCGGCAAAGAGCCACTTTTCGGAATCGGTGGCATCTTCAGCCGTAGGATCCGCATAGCTTGCGGCTGTAGTATCCTGAAGATCGTCATATGCGCTCTGTACGGCTGTAAGCAGCGAGCTTCCTATCTTGTCCATCGCGGTGCTGTAATCGTCATCGGTGCCGAACGATTTGATCTCATCGGCTTCACCCTTCACCTTGGCTGCTACCGACTCGATGAGAGCGGTCTTGTTGGTCTCACGATCCAATCCGGAAACGGTTTCGGCAACTTCATCCTTCATGTTCGATTCGTAAAGACTCTCATACTGCTCGGTTGCATATGTGGTAGTGATATATTCGACGGCTTTTGCAACAAAGTCTTCTCTGCTCGTGCAGGCGGCAAGCTCCTCGGCAAGCTTCTTGGCGTTTTCCTTTGCAGTCTCATATGCCGCATTTTCCTCGTCGGTGGCCTCGGGACCCTCGATCTCAAGCTCTGCCACAAAATCATAAGAAAGGATATCCGCGGACAACAACTTATCGGGATTCTGTGCAAGATACTCTGCCAACTCATCGGAGGTGATGGAGTTCGTCACGCGCTCTTTGTAAATATTCAAATACTTCTGCGCCAACGCCTGCAGTTCCAAAACGCTGCGTACATTGCTTTCGCTTACACCGGTTCCGTACTGCTGAGTAAGTACATAACTGGTAGTGTAGCCCTGAAGAGCATACTGTATGGCGTACTCCTCGGCGGCCTCGCGATTCGCCTTGATCGTATCGGCTATCTGCTGTTTTTCATCATCATCAAGCGAAACTCCCTCTGCTTTTGCCGCCTCGCAAAGGACCAAAATATTCTCCGCGGAGCTCTTGCCGAGATCCGCAAAATATTCGAACCAACTCATAGTGGTGTCAAAGTAACATGTCTGTGATTTGAGACCCTCGAGAGTTGTATCGCTGATTCCGTAAGTGGAAAGCAAATTATACGCCGAAAGTGTATTAACATAGCTGTTTTTGGTATCGTTTATAATATAGGTCATTTCGCTGCCGTTGAGTTTGAAATTATTTGATCTCACGGCGGTCGAAACTCTCGGAACCCATGTTGTGAATGCCCACAGTGCCACGCAAACGACAAGCAGAGCAGCGCAAGCGATGATTCCCAAACGGGTCATAAGCTTTGACTTGTCCGCCTCGCTTCTTTTGTTGAACTTTGCAGGATCGGCAATGATCTCTCCTGCTCTTGAATTTCTCGATCTGGTACCCTTGCCCATTATGTACCCTTCCCTTTCCGACGTGAATGAGCTTTCCGGTCAACCGACCGCAGCGCGGAAGATCCGCAACCGACGTCATTTTAATTATTCTTGATTTTTTATCGTTATGATCCGACGCATTTCGATCAAAAAGACAAAAATGCGCCGGGTCACAGTGAAACACAGTATATTATAACTACATATACTGTTCGTAATGTGAACATATTTTGAACTTATCATAAATTCTGTTCACACGCTTGAACAAAATACCGTTTAAGACATCAAAGATCTATTATCACCGGAATAACCATCGGATTTCTGCCGGTGCGAGCCGACAGGCATTTTGCCACCTCACGTCGCACACGCTCCTTCATCGTTTCAATATCAGCCTTTCGCTGAGACAGACCCGAGCGTATCTCGGCGGAAGCCGCATCGCGAGCATCGGCAAGCAATTCCTCGGATTCCGGAACATAAACAAAACCTCGTGAAACTATCTCGGGAGATGTCAGCATCAACCTTGCTTCAAGATCGACCGATGCAAATACTATGACCATGCCATCCTGAGACAGATGTTGTCTGTCGCGCAGCACAGCGCGTCCGACATCTCCGACACCGTAACCGTCTATGAGCACCTTGCCGGACGGCACGGTACCGGCAAACGCCGCACCTGTTCGTCCGATCTCCAAAACGCGTCCTATGTCCGAGGTAAATATATGATCGGCGGGAATACCGGTAAATATCGCAAGCTCGCGATTTGCCGCAAGATGCCTGTATTCGCCGTGTATCGGCATGTAATACTTCGGCTTAAGGAGCATTTGTAAAAGTTTTATCTCCTCACCGCAGGCATGCCCCGAGGCATGCAGACCGAATATAGACGAATCTGTCACGACCTTAATGCCGGCACGAGACAATTCGTTTATGATCCTGCCGATAAACTTCTCATTTCCCGGAATGGCACTCGATGACAGCACCACCAGATCGGAAGTCGTGAGTGTCACCTGTGCGTGACCGCCGTACGCCATGCGATAGAGCGCGGACATCGGCTCTCCTTGGCTTCCGGTAGTGATCAATGTCAGATCTCCCGGTCGAAAACGTTTGATATCACCTATGTCCACAAGCGTTCCCTCGGGGAAATGCATATATCCCAGCTCGCAAGCGGCGCTGACAACGTTGAGCATACTTCTGCCCGTAAGAGCAACACGTCTTCCGTGCCTTATCGAAATATCGATTATCTGTTGAACGCGGTGAACGTTCGACGAGAAAGTGGCAATGACTATGCGCTTATCCGGATTGGCGGTAAAAAGATTCTCAAGCGTACCGCCGACACTCTTTTCGGAAGGAGTAAAGCCTCCGCGTTCGGCGTTGGTGGATTCGCACATCAAAAGCTTTACGCCCTTGCGTCCAAGCTCGCCGAATCTCGTAAGATCCATCATTTCTCCCTCTATCGGAGTGACATCGAGCTTAAAATCACCGGAATGTACTATCACGCCTCTCGGCGTATTAAGCGCTATCGCACACGAATCGGCAATGGAATGATTAACATGAATAAATTCGGCTTCAAAAACGCCGAGCTTTACCTTATCTCCCGCCTTTACCGAGATCAACTGCGGCTTAAAATCAAGATGATGCTCGGAAAGCTTGTATTTTATTATACCGAGCGTCAGTGCCGTTCCGTAGATCGGAACATTCAGCTGCTTCAAAACATATGGGACCGCACCTATATGATCCTCGTGCCCATGAGTCAGCAGTATGCCTCTAACCTTTTCTCTGTTGGCGATAAGGTAAGAAATATCCGGGATAACAAGATCTATTCCGGGCATATCCTCCTCGGGGAATCCCATCCCGCAATCTATGACGACTATATCCTGCCCGAACTCAACAGCCATCATATTTTTCCCTATCTCACCAAGTCCACCGAGCGGGATTATCCTGAGTTTTTCCTCGCGCCTGCCCTTGGTACTTCCGGTTCCGCGATAAGCCGCGTTGCTTGCATCGTTCGCGCCAACGAGATCCTCTTCATCCGGAGTGATATCCGGAAAATCAAACAACGTCGATTCATGCTTGCGCTCCGCGCCCTTGGGCAAACGACCGCCGCGGCGCTTTCCGCTTGCCGCACTGCGCTGTTTTTCGACGGCAACGCTCTGTTCTTCAACGCCATTCTCCGTCACCACAGCTTTGGTGCGCTTTCGAGAACCGTTCTTTCCCTTGGCAGACACCTTCCCCTGACCGTTTTTCGATCCGGGCTTTCGCGCTTCGTTGGTCTGCTTCTTTTGGTTTACCGTTTCGGTATCATTTTGTTTTTTTTCTGCCATACAATAACAATTGTCCTTTCCGACCGCAATGCAAAAAACAGCGACACACGATATCCGCACCGCGCATTCTGACACATTTCGGCGCAGCAAAATAACGGACCCCTCACCCGCCGAGCACAAACGATGCCGCAAGGTGACAGTCCGACTGTAAAAGGCCGCTTGCCGTTTTTGCATTTATGGTATTAAAATTATATTTATACGATGCGCCGCTCATCGGCAACGCATAAAGATCATCAAAAAACGGATCGTTGTCAAGGATCCGCGCCATATCGGCTATTATTATACACTATTTTTTTCTTTATGTCAAGCCCCGCAAATCATCGGTCGCTATCACAAGACAAAAAGAAGAGTCGGTAAGTTGCCAAAGTAAAATCCCCTTACCGTGAGGAAAAGAAAAGAAGGGGA
>CAZPYK010000002.1:0-76323 GCA_964590755.1 uncultured Ruminococcus sp.
CCTCTCGGTCATTAGCAAGTGCCTGTAATTCGATATTAAATTTTGGAGTGTTCTGTTCGTGTTCTATAAAAATTCTTTACATCGATATAGCTTCCGTCTTCGTAAAATTGACTTGGATAATCGATCCACAGATCATTTGTTTCCGTATCTTGGCTGTACCATGCATAGGAGTGACAGTTGTACCTGTAAGTAGGCTCCGACAGTTTTTCGGCATTAGGATAATTTTTGGCTTTGTTATTGTAATAATTTATCTCGGTAGATGTCATTACGGTTGAATCACGAGCTGCCATTACACTCCCGGTGGTGTGATACGTGTCAATTGTAACGTATACCAGCGAAGCCACCGCAGGTTCGTCGGCGTTAATCGGAACGTTCAGCACAAGCATCAATAAGCATAAAATCATGACACCGGCAGTAAACAATGAGTGATTTTTTTGTTTTATTACGTTAAACTCTCCACTTTTAATATTCGATTCCCAAAATACCCTTTACAACATCGAAGAACTCTTCATCGATTTCGGCTTCGGAATATAAAAATCGATCATCATCTATCGAGCAGTAAATTGTTTTTGCTTTTGAGCACTTTACAGTGAATATCTCATCGGTTCCGGCAAGATAAAAATCAAACCGATAATTATCTGCCATAAAACGCGCGTCATCAAATGCTTCATCTTCGCCATTCGCGATCAACTCAAATGAGCCGATATTTAAGTTCAAGGCATCGAGAATATCGGCGATCTCATCTTTGTTTTCAGTCGATTGCGGTATGGGCGAAAGAAAAGAAGAAAAAGCACCTCGTCGCATACTGATCTCCACCTTTTCCACTTCGACGCTTCTGTCAACGACGACCGCTTGCCAGGTGTCCAGCCAAGGGTCGTCGATATTGTTCGGCGGACGACACCCGGTAAGCAGAAGCGCACCGACGATCATGGCGCAAACGGTCAAAAGCAGGATCTTTTTTCGTACATTTCGCTTCATTGTGAAGCCCTCCTTAAAATTGTTGTTTTCCCATTTTATGCATTGGGCTTGATATCATTTTACCATACTCGTTGTCGGCTGTCAAGCGTTTTTTCGTCATTTTTGAAGTTTTTTCGGTTTTACCGGTCAAAGACCAAAATCTCATTTACGACATCGGCCAATGCGTCGAGATCCTTTATTTTGTTGCACCCGAAATACCGATCGTTGCCGAGCGAATATGCCACAATGCCGGAGCCGGTCTTTGCCGCCTGCACGATGAATAATTTCGGTCATATCTCGCAAAATGCGGACATGTCTAACTTGCGCCTTGCTGCAAAGCGAAACTCGGTGTATAAAGCCGACCGACAGCCCATCGCCTTGCGGTGGGCTGTCGGTCGATCTTTTATTATGGCGGTCGATGCTTGGCTTTTGGTGTGAGGGAGGTGATTATTGCTCGAACGCCTTTACCATTTCTTCAAGCTTGGATTGCAGCTGATCTGCGGAGAGATTATAGGCGCGAACGAAGTTCGGATTGCCCTTGCATATGCACTGACGGAATATTGAGTAGGTCAGATTTCCGAGC
This sequence comes from uncultured Ruminococcus sp., assembly GCA_964590755.1. GTDB lineage: Bacteria > Bacillota > Clostridia > Oscillospirales > CAG-272 > CAG-390. The sequence goes on from CAZPYK010000002.1 coordinate 1,541, forward strand.
GCGTCGCTGTAGGTCCTTCCGAGATCGAAGCTGACGCCCTCGCGCGCCATGTCGAAGGTCTGGGCGGCAATGGGATCATCGGTATAGCGCACCTTCATTGTCACCTCGAAAAGCGTCGGAGTGATGGTGCGGTAGCCCTCGGAGGAGAGGCATTCAAGCGTCATTGCCGCTTCTTCCGCATGCTGCGCAGCTCCCGAGATGGCGTAATAGGTGCACGGGAAGCCGAGGCAGGTCGAATATGTATCCTGATCGGCGGTATATTTCGGAATGGGAGCTATGCCGTATCCGAAGGACGCGTCTCCCAGATGCTGACTGGCGAATCTTGCGCGGCTCATGAGGAACATGGCTCTGCCGCTTTTAAAGGTATCGTTGCAAGCACTGCCGACAAGAGAGATGGCGTCGGAAAGGAAGGACTCGATAAGTGTCACAACATTTTGTGTGCGCTCGCTGTTGAACAGCTCTGATATGATCGGTGTTCCGTCCGCGTCTCTGTCCAACGTGCGCAGCCCCGCACCGTAGAAGAAGGGGTCGGTGTGCATGGTGTTGGCAGTGAAGCCGTAATAGGGATCGTCGGTGTTTTGCAGACCGTCGAGCGCATGAGCCATTTCTATCATCTTGTCGTATGTCCAGGTGTTTGAATCCACGCAGTTATACGGGCTTTCAAGCGCATATTGCTCGAGAATGTCCTTGTTGAAATACATAACGTACATCATATAAAGCAGGTTGGTGGAAAGGTCACCGGTGGCAAAAAACAGCTTGTTGTTGATGGTGGATTCGGTTATCAGCTTTTGCGGCCACCACGGAGCGGTGAAATCAAGTGTGTCATAGTCGAGAAGATTCGAGCAAAAGCCGCTGGTGGCTGCGGTAGCCATGGCAAGAGTGTAGCCGGCGTAGATGTCATATGGATTATCGCTTGCGTAAGCCGTGCGTATCTTTGCGATATATGAAGCGCGATTTGAGGCGTTGCCGGGGGTGCCGTAATATTCTATGGTCACGCCGAGCCTTGCCTCGACTTTTGAGTTGCGGGTGGAGATGGCATTGTCGACCAGCGAATTCGTTTCGCTTTCCTCAACGAAAAACTCGGTGTTTTCAACATCCGACCAGTAGAGCATTCCGAGCGTTACGCCGAGATCGGTCTGAACGGGAAGCGAATCCTTGAGATAGCCGTCTTCGTCATATTTGTCGGCTTCCGGATCCGCGGTGGTCTGCGCCTCGGGCGCGGCGGTGGTTTCGTTCTCGTTTGCGGGCGTTTGGGGATCCGTGCAGGATGTCAATGTGCACATAATAATTGCAATTGCAAGGAATAGGGTGATGAGTGCGGTCGCTTTTTTTGATGTGTGGCGAGGTTTCATGATATTTATTCCTTTCGGTGAACGCGATGAGCGAGTCGACGATGTCGACAATGCTCTTTACGCTTTCTTTTCTTTTATTTTATCATGTTCGGTACCGCCGTGTAAATCAATATGATATTATTTTTTTAGAAATCTTACTAATATCTTGACCGCGGGCGTGTTTTTTGTTATAATTATTGACAGAAAAATATGATCCGCCGAGACGATATCTCGCGGCGGATCCGACAGGAAGGGGAAAAACATGTCTGTTCTTGACGGCAAGACCATTATCGCTTTGGGGGATTCTCTCATTCACGGAAACAAGCTGGGGCCGGACGCCACATGGGTCAATAAGCTTGCCGCGCGTCACGGTATGACGGTGTACAATCACGGCATCAACGGCAATCCCATAGCTCTCACCGACAACGAGCCCGCGCACAAGCATCCGCCCATGTGCGTGCGCTATGCGGATATGGAGGATGAAGCGGACTATGTCGTACTGCTCGGCGGTGCGAACGACAAGCGGTTGAATATTCCGCTCGGAGAGGAGAGCATGCGGCTTGATCGCGGGTATCGCGATATAAGGACCTTTCGCGGTGCGCTCAACGAGCTGATAGCGGGGCTCACCGCAAAATATCCGAGAGCCAAGCTGTTGATGATGACGAACTATAACCGTTGGCCCGGAAAAAACAAGCTCGGCATCAGTGATATTGCATATGTTGACGCAATGCTTGAGATCGCCGCGCTGTGGTCGGTGCCTTGCTTTGACAATTATCGCGCAAGCGGCATATCCTTTCAAAATCCGGCACAGCTTGCATGGATGGATGAGGGGCTTGAGCTCGGTATCGGCGAGAATCATCATTTTTCGCACGAGGCATATGAATGGATGATGAACAAATACGAAAAGCTGCTTGAGGCGCTTTGATTTAAAATTAACAATATAATGGGGCTGTCTCGCTTACGTGAGACAGCCCCATATGCATTCAGTCTATTGATTTGTCGATATTAAATCTCGTTATCTTTTTGGAGGTGTTCTTTACAAACTCTGTTTTGCGGACCTTAACAAGTCCGACCTTCTTATAGGGTGCCATGCGCGTATTGGCATCCCTTACGTGCTCGTTGAAGTACGCTTGGATATCCTCGACGCCGTCGGCCTCCAGCTGCTCGTAATCGGGATATATCTCCGCGACGATGACCTCCTTTTGGGGATCGTTGCGGCTCTCGCCGGCGTAGACCACGACCTCAAGCACGCCGCGTATGCGCGAGAGCTCGGTCTCGATCTCCTCGGGATAAACGTTCTTGCCGTTTGAGAAGATGATAAGGTTTTTAAGTCTGCCGGTGATGTATATCCATTGGTCGCCGTCTATGATTTCGATCTTTCCGTAATCGCCGGTGCGGAAGAAGCCATCCTCATCGAACGCGGCGGCGGTAGCCTCGGGATCCTCAAAATATCCCAGCATTACGTTGGGGCCCTTGACGCAGATCTCGCCCTCGCCGTTTTCGTCGGGGTCTTTGATCTTGACCTGCTCGCCGATGATCGGCAGACCGACGCTGCCCTTGTATTGCAGCTTGTTGCGGTTGCAGGAGATAAGAGGAGAGCATTCGGTGATGCCGTAGCCGTTGAGCATGGTGATGCCGATGGCATCGAAGAAGTCGATGATATCTTGGTTGAGTGCGGCACCTCCGCTGATCATCAGCTGCAATTCGCCGCCGAAGGTGTTGAGAACATCCGCGAACATCTTGCGCCTCACGTCGATGCCGACCTTGCGGAGCGCGTTGCTGATCTTGATGCCTTTTTTTAGTTTTTCCGCCGAGCCGGACTTTTCCGCGGTCGCCCAAATGCGACGATATATCGTTTCGATGAAGAGCGGCACGAGTATCAGATGGCCGGGCTTTTGCTCCTGCATTTCCTTGAGCATATAGCGTATGCCCGAAGATATGTATACCTCGCTGCCCTGCGCGAAATGTCCGACAAAGTTGACCACCGAGCCGAAGGTGTGGTGCGGCGGGAGCAGGTTCATCGTCTTTTTGGTGATGGCGAAGTTATACATACCCTGCGTCATGTCGGATACCATATTGGTCTGCGACAACATGACGCCCTTGCCCTTGCCGGTGGTTCCGGAGGTAAAGACTATCGATGCAAGACGATCGGGGTCGATCTCGTAATCGTAATAGGAATTATCTCCCTCCGCCATGCGCTTGCCGCCGGAGGCGATGAGTTCTTCGATCGTGCGGTCGGGGGCGGTGCCGTCCTTGACCGATGGCGTGCCGTTGATGCAGACATAGATCGAGGCGTGTGTATTCTGCTTTATATGATCGAGCTTGCCGCCGAGTTCGGCGCCGTAGAATACCGCGGCGCAATGCGCACGCTCAACGGTCGTGACCATCTCGGAGGCGGGCAGCTCCTTGTCTATCGGCACGGTGACCGCGCCGACGGAAGTGAGTGCAAAATAGGAATATACCCAGCCGATGCTCGAAGCACCGATGATGGCGCATTTTTTATCACGCAGGCCGAGGGCGACGAGCTCGGTGCCGAGCGCGCTCACATCCTTTTTGACTTGATTGTAGGATACCTTTACGGTCTCGGCGTCGTTCGGACGCTTTTTGTAAGAGAAGGCTGTCTCGTCTCCGTGCAGCTCCGCCGCTTGTTCGGTCATTACTCTGAAATCACGGAATTTCGTTGTTTCGTAAAGCGGGTAATTTTTCTTTTTCATTGTCGTTGATCGCCTTTCCGCTCTGCCGCGCGGCGCGACGTGAGCGTGAATATATTAGAGTGTATTATCAAGCATCGGGCATCAAGCCTTTCGGCAGGAGCCGACGCTTCGTATTTGTATTTTTTTGGTTTTTGCGTGCACCATTTATGATAATTTTAGCACTATTAAATTAAAAAATCAACAATAAATTTCAAACAAGCTGTAAAGACAAGAAAAACGGTGTTTGCGTTTCTCGGTCGCTTGTGAATTTTCCGATATTACGATCGATGGCATGAGATGCGCGGCGGTGACTTTGGGGACTTTACAAATCGTCGCGGATGTGATAAAATATAGTATCATAACGAAGCATCGGAAAGTGAGTTCCGTGTTGACCGAGAGCTTTATATTAATTATATAAGGAACAAAAGAATAATTTCGCCGCTGCGGCGGCGGAACGGAGGATGCCATGAGATGTCCAAATTGCGGCTGTCTTGAAAGCAAGGTCATAGATTCCAGACAAAATATCGACGGAAACAGTATAAGGCGCAGGCGCGAATGCCTTAATTGTCAAAAGAGATTCACAACATTTGAGGTCATAGAAGCCGTCCAGCTCGTTGTTATAAAAAAGAACGGTACTCGTGAGCTGTTTGACAGATCGAAATTGCTTTCGGGGCTTCTCAAGGCGTGCGAAAAGCGCCCTGTGAATGCCGAGCGTATTGCCGCCGAGATAGAAGCCGAGCTGCAAAATTCTCTGCGTCAGGAGATCCCCTCGGGGGACATAGGTGAGATGGTGATGCGCAGGCTCAAGGCGGCGGATGCCGTGGCTTATGTGCGTTTTGCGTCGGTATATCGCGAATTTAAGGATATCGAAACATTTATACGTGAGCTCAACGAGATAAAAACGCTTCCGAACGGCATTCGCGAGCAATGAAAAACGGTTGGAATCCGTGGCACGGCTGTCACAGGATAAGCGAGGGCTGTGCCAATTGCTATGTTTACCGCATTGACGGAAGATATGAGCGCGACGCGTCGGATGTCGGCAAAAACGCGGATTTCGAGCTTCCGCTCAAAATGACGCGCAACGGGCCCGCGCTTGCATGGGGCAGTGAGGTGCCCACCTGCTTTTCCGCGGATTTTTTTCTTGAGGATGCCGACGAGTGGCGCAAAGAGGCGTGGCGAATGATAGCGGCGCGTCCCGATCTGCATTTTCTGATCTTCACCAAGCGCATTTCGCGCTTTTATGAGTCCTTGCCGGACGATTGGGGAGACGGATATTCAAATGTGACGATAGGCTGTACCTGCGAAAATCAGCGCCGTGCGGATGAACGCATGCCGCTGTTCGTTTCGGCGCCGATAAGACACAGGATAGTGGTTTGCGAGCCGATGCTTGAGTATGTTTCATTTTCGCGGTGGCTGGATCCTGCCCTGATCGAGTCGGTCACGGTCGGCGGGGAATCGGGGCGGGGAGCGCGGCTCTGCCGCTTCGAGTGGGTCATGCACGTGCGCGACGATTGTGCGAGGGCGGGTGTGGCTTTTTCATATCATCAGACCGGCTCGCGGCTTGTTGTTGCCGACAAGGCGACGGGCGAAGATCGCGAATATCACATTCCGCGAGGATGTCAGCATGAGCAGGCGAAGCGCGCGGGAATAGATATAACGAAATAGCACCGGTGGATGCCGTACCACACGAGTGTCGGGAGCGACAAACGACGCGCCCCGCGAAAGCTGCGAACTTTCGCGGGGCGCGTGATTTTTTTTCGGTTATTCCGTCATTCGCCGAAGCGAAGCCGCATTAAAAACGATTGTGCTCCGCTTGACATGAGCATGCCGCGAACGGTGACGGCACCGTTTTGCTCGGTGCGTTCGACGCGGAAGCGCTCCCCGGCGCATATCTCGGCGGCAAACCATACGTCCAGCGTCTTCAATTGCGACATGGACGCGCGTTCGCGGTCTGTCAGCGCGTCGAATACAAATTCACCGTATCTCGTATTGTTCACATGCCCCATGCTGTCGGTCATGGACGGACGCGCGATCCGCTCCTCGGCAAAGGTGAAGTCGCCGTCGCGCGGCGGGTGTCGGTCGGGAGAAAAGAGGCGCTCGCCCCGAGGCAATCCGAAGCCGTTGATCGTCGAGCGATCGGTGCAAACACGTCTGTCCTTAACCGACAACAAGGTGGAAAAGGTCGCTCCGACTGCGGCTTTTTTGCCGTCGGGATCGACAAGCTCCAGCTCGCGGCGGAATATCGGAGGCGTGATGCCGGAATTCCAGGTGCGTGCGGTCAGGTGTTCGCCCAGCTTTATCGGGCGATAAATTTCGAGATGGGTCGAGAGCAGTATCCAGGACATTCCCAGCCGCTCAAGCAGTTCTTCCTCGCCCATGCCGATGTTTTCGAGATGCCGCTCTATCACTCCAACAACGAGTCTTTGCCAACCGAACGGCGTCATTGAGCCGTCGGTGCCGCACATTGTCATGTCGGCGTGTGCGTCATAATCGAAGGAGCGTTCGTATTCTTCGGTGAATTCGGGGTCGGCGGAGGTGCTGTTAATGTTAAGTCGATCATTCATGTGTGTATAACGAAGCCTCAAGCAATTTGCGATATTTTTTAAAGCTCTTTATAAGCTCGGGTGGGGAGGCGACGAAGGAGACGGCGGTGTTGACGCTTTCAAGCTCGTCGGTATATTCCTCTTCGGTTATGACTCCCTGACGGCAGAGCACGGCAAGTATCTCGCCGGCAAGCTCGCGCCCGTCGGATCGGCTTATCGTAAGCTCGTCGTCATGCGTCGAAGAAAAGGGACCCGCCTGTGAGACAAGGGCGACGAGCTCCCTGTCGCGCACCGCTTCGTAAGCGGTGGCACGCAGTGTCGGGCTGAAATATCCGACAAGCGTCGAGCCGTCCGAAATGGGAGAAGTTGCGCTGAGATATGTACCGCACTCGGTGTAAAGAAGCTTGTAATAGGCGCGGCAGAATTCATCCGTGTCGAGCCTTTTCGACTTGTATTGCTTTATCACCGTCTCGGCAAAGAAGTCTGCGGGGGCGACGGTGCGTCGGGAAAGGCGAATGCCCGCGGGCGTTACGGCATACGAAAAGCCGTAGCCGCCTATCCAAATGCCGTAAACATCCGTGTGGTCGGCGCTGTTATCGTCATCGTCATCGTAGTAGTCGTCGTAGTAGTCCTCGTCCCAATAATAGCCTCGCAGGCTGTCATCTCCGAACGTCTCGTTGTCGGCATCGGGGATAAATTCAAATGATATATAAAGTTTTCCCCATGCGTATTCGTCCGCCGCGATGATGGAGTGAAGTGCGATCTCTGCGTGATCGGAGATGCTTTTGCCTTCATACGGATGAATATCGAAGATATAATCTTCAATATATATTTCATCATCGGTCGCGAGATGCTCGCCGACGAGCCGCATGCGCAGGTCTCCGTTGCCGTAGGAGTCGTTGAGGAGTCCGAAGTTAAGCGACAGCGTCGGCGTTTCGTCGGCGCTCCATTCGGTCTTGTCGGTGCCGAGACGACAGAAGAAAGCACCGGTGTCGACGGTGGGAATATCCGATGCGGACGATTCGGCGGCGGTCTCATCGGTGGTGTCTTTGTTTTCGGTCGTTTCCGGGACGTATACCGTATCGCGGCGGGCAAATTCGACATAAAACGGTCGGCTGTCCGCGTCGCGGAAGACCACGGCGCTTATCGTTGCGGCAATGACGACCAATGCGAGCGCGAGCACCGCGATATGCACCTTCGTGCGCGTTTGACGCTTATTGCCGACAGTCGGCGTCACTTCGTTTTTTGGCTTATCGCTCATTTTGCCGTTACAAACGCGCAGACCGGGCAGTGATCCGAGATATAGATGCCGTTTATCGGCTCGTTCGGAACGATAAAGGAGTCCTTCGGTGAGCAAGGTATGTCGGTGAAGATATAGTCGATCTTTATCGGTTCCTCGAGATGACCGAAGCCGTGGAAGGTCCCGCCCAGCTCGCGCGTGGCGTCGATGACCTCCTCGCCGCAAGGACGGAACTCGGTAAAGGCGGCAATGGCGGCGGAATCGGGCCTCGCGTTCATGTCTCCGGTGATGATAAAATGACGCCCCTTTTGCGAGAGATATTGCATTATCTCCACAGCTCCCAAAAGCCGCGCGGTCTTTCCCTTGTGGTCAAGGTGTGTGTTGAGGAATATAAACGGCTCGGCGGCGTCGCGGTGCTTGAGACACGCGGCGGTAAGTATGCGCGGGCATCCGCTCTGATCTCCGCCGAATGTGGAGCCGGGGATGTCGGGCGTGGCGGAAAGCCATCGGTCTTCAAGTGAGATCAGCTCAAAAAGGTGCTTTTTGAAGGCTATGACGGTGCTCTCGCCGCGCCAATCCTTGCCTCTGCCGCAGCCGACCACGGTATAATCGGAGAGCGAATCGATGAGCCACGCGCGCATATTGTCGGTTGCCTCCTGAAAGCCTATCAGGTCGGGCGAATATTCGCGGATTGTATCAAGTATCCTTTCGCGGCGGTTGGGGAAGTTGTTTATGCCGTCGACCGCTGCCTCGACGCGCAGATTAAAGGTGAAAACTTTGATTTTTGCTGACATTTTCCTGCCCTTTCCTTTTATTAATGATCTGAAAAAATTCGGTATGTCGAGCATTCCGGTGAGAAGGTGCTTATTTTTGCTCGTGCGTTTTGTCATCGGTCGCCGCCTTTTGCGTCTTGTCTTTTTTGCGGGTGAAGATCACCAGCAGGACTACGGCGGCAACGACAAGCACCGCTACTCCCGCGGCGATCAGACCGATGTGATAGCGGTCAAAATAATAGGAAATGATATCGGCGGGGCTGAGTGCCACGTCAAGAAATGCGAGTACGGATGATAATAAAGCGTGCATTTTGATCTCTCCTTTGTTTTTTATTGATTATTAAAGGATCGGTGCGACAAGCGTGCCGATCAAGAATGACGAAAGGTTGAGTATGAGCGAGACGAGCGCGGCGCGCGATCCGGACAGACGCAGTGTCAGATGCAGTATCAGTGCCTCTGCCGAGAAAACGATCGCTTCTCCCGCGACAAGCGTCGGGTAATATGCTGCCCGGGCATATGCCGTCACAAGGATAAGCGCAAGATTCAGGGCGGGGTTGGTAATAAGATTCATAAGAGTGACCGTGACGAGCAGATCGCGGGTCCGTTCAACATGTGAATGGATAAAAACGAGCGACATCGCAAGCTCTGTTGCAAGCGTTAGCGCGAGTGCGCGCAAGAGCGAAAAAACAAGTTTCATTCTGCTTTATTTGATCTTTTATTCGTCTTTGCTTCATCCGGGCGTTCGTCGCCGACCGCGAGAAGCACAGATGCGGCGGCAAGCAGGGTAAGGATAACGGCGAGCGTTGAGGCGACGGTGTCCGATATCGAGATCAGTGACACAAGATACCCGACGAGCAGTGCCAGCGTGTTCAGCCCGAAGGCGAAGCCCTCGTGATCGGGAAGTCGGCGTGCAAGCGTGCACAGCGTTATCGGCATTGCCATGTTAAAAAGCAATGTTGCCGCAAGACAGAGCATGCCGTGCTTTGCGCCGAGAAAGAGCAGAGGCGCGGAAAGAAGCAGTGAGATCACTCCGACACGGCGCGCGCCCAACAGATCGGCGGCGACCCCTCCGACAAATTTGCCGGCAAAGGCGCAAAACGGGATATATATAAATGAAAATCTTCCGTCAAAATCGGCGCTCGGCACGGCAAGGCCGACATATGAGCGTACAAGAATTGCAAAAAGGCATATTGCCGCGGCGGCGGTCGCGTTGCGAATGAGCGGAAGCCGACGAAGAGCTTTTTTATCCTCGCGAGCTGTGCATTCGAAGTCGGGTGTGCGGCAGATCGGTGTCGGAGTGCCGTCGGCGTTTGTTTCCTTACAGCAGAGCGCGATCGTAACAGCGGCGAAGAAAAGGATTACGGCTATGGCGTGAGAGGGAATAAGACGGCTCGTTCCGAGCTTCATTCCGACGGCAAGCCCGAGCGCTCCCGAGGAGACGAATATGCCGCTTTCGGTCATTCCGTCCGAATGTCTCAAGGTGTCACAGCCTCCGCCGCTGTGAAACGCGGCATTGCCCACGCCCGCGAGACATACCGCGAGCAGAGGCGAGCTTGTCGCCGAAAGCACACCGACGGCGGTCATGGTCGCTCCGGAGAATGAGAGGGCGCGACACGGAATTCCGACGTCGCAAAGCGCACCGAAAAACATTTGAAGTCCGAAGGCGAGGGCGTTATAAAGTATAAACAACATGGCAAGAGCCGTCGGCTCTGTCCTGCCGTCGGCGTATGTCAGATAAAGGATATATCCGCAACCGAGATCCACCGCCGCATGCGACAGCGTGTATACGAGCAGCGCGGAGGATCGTTCCCCCGGTACAGCTATACCGAGGCTGTTTTGAAGTTTTTTCATACGGTGGTCTCCTTTCGGGCTTCGTTCGGTGTTCGATGTAACAGTTCGCCGAGCTTTTCTTCTATTTCCGCGAGCGTTTGAGCGCGAACGATGCTGTCTCGCAACTTTACGGCTCCTTCGATACCGTGGATGTATTTGGCTATCTGCGGCTTTGCCTCTGCAACGCCGCGTCGCTCGCCCTTGAATTCCACGCTGAGCCTCAAATGTCGCAAAGCGACCGCAATGATCTCCTCGGTGGTCGGTTCGGTGTATTCCGTACCGTCCATGGCGGCGGCGATGCGGGCAAACAACCACGGGTCTCCCATGGCACCGCGTGCTATTCCCAGACCGTCGCAGTGCGTTTTTTCGAGCATGGCATGCGCATCCGCGGCGCTCTTTATATCTCCGTTGCCGAACACCGGGATCGATACGGCTTCTTTAACACGGCTTATTACCGAAAGTTCCACCGTCCCGGGCAGATACAGCTGTTGTCGCGTGCGGGCGTGCACACATACCGCAGACGCTCCCGCGCATTCGACGGCGCGAGCCAACTCGGGGGCATTGATATGCTCGCTGTCCCAGCCCGCGCGCAGCTTCACCGTTATCGGAAGCTTGCCCGCGGCGCTCTCCGCCGCGGCGGCGGTTATCTCGGCGGCGAGCCCCGGGTCGCGCATCAGCGCCGCGCCCTCGCCGTTTGAGGTGACCTTTTTAACCGGGCAGCCCATGTTTATGTCGATGGCGTCGGGCGTTCTGCCCTCAAAACCGCGGTAGCTCCCCGTGACGAGCAAGCGTACCGCCTCGGCTATAAAGTCGGGTTCGGAGCCGAACAGCTGTACCGCGGTGGGAATGCCGTCGTCGATCCGGCAAAGCGGAGCCGTCCTTATCGGCGTTCCCTCTCTGCCGCGTTGTTCGTAGACCAGTGCCTTGGCGGACACCATTTCGGTGACGGCGTATTCCGCGCCGTGCTCGGCACATATCATGCGAAACGCGCGGTCGCTCACTCCCGCCATGGGGCAAAGCATAAGCCCGTGCGGCAGAGAAATGTTTTTTATCTTCATTTGATGGTCATCTGTCCTTGCGATCGAATATGTTTGTTACATAATAATTATAACGCATAGCGCTTGATTAGTCAAGAAGTCGGAAGGATAAATCTTTGGGACTCGGTTTTTGCGGTGATACTTTGGGAAAAATGACAATTATTTATCAATGCATAAAAATAAATCAAATAAGCTAAAATAATTGGTATAAAATGAACAAAAGGTGTTGACAAGAGCCGTCAAACATGCTAATATATATCTGCGGTGCAAGACTGCGGATAGTGCATTTTTACACATGCGCCGCGATCGCGTATGCTCATTAATAAAAAATCGTTATTTGAGGCAATGCGCACGATCTTTATTCGCGGGAGCGCGCGGTATTGTCTCAAGAAAGGAACGGTATGTTTTATGTATGATGTTCTTATTGTTGGCTGCGGCATAACCGGTGCCGCGGCGGCGTACACCCTGGCAAGGTACGATCTCAGGATCGGCATTCTCGAACGCTTTTCGGATGTTGCGTGCGGAACGACCAAGGCGAACAGCGCCATTCTGCACGCGGGATACGATCCGCGTCCCGGCACGCTGATGGCGCGGCTCAATCGTCGCGGTATCGAGCTTGCGCGCGATATCTGTCGCAGACTTGATGTGGCGTACAAGCCTATTCCGTCACTCGTTATAGCCTTTAACGAGCATGACATGGAGGAGGTGAGACGTCTTTACGAACGCGGGATCGAAAACGGTGTCAATGTCAAAATATTGTCGCAAAAGGAAGTGCTTGAAGTAGAGCCGGTGCTGAATCCCGATGCTGTCGGCGCACTGTATTCGGAGGATTCCGCCATAGTCGATCCGTGGGAGTACGCCGCGGCGATGGCGGAGGTCGCGGTGCTCAACGGTGCCGAGCTGATGCTTGAGCATAAGGTGACCGCGATACGTGATAATCGCGACGGAACGCTGACCGTCGTAACAGATAAGGGCGAATTTGACACAAGATATATCGTCAATGCAGCCGGTTGCTTTGCCGGAGATGTTGCAAAAATGGCGGGAGACGACAGCATAACGCAAACGAATTTTGCGGGTCAGTATTTCGTGCTGGATAAAGCGGAGGGCGCGAGGGTAAATACGGTCATATTCCGCTGTCCGGATGAAAAGGGATTTAAGGGAATATTGGTCGCCCCCACTGTGCACGGCAATCTTTTGGTCGGTCCCGATGCTCAGCCGGTCTCGGACGGAGACGCGGTGCATACCGATGCCGCCACGCTTGCAATGCTTCGCGGTCGCGGGCTTGAATCGGTGCCGTCGATAAATTACAAAAATATAATTCACGAATATGCGGGAGTCAGACCGACGACGCAGTATAAGGATTTTGTCATAGGAGTGTCCGCGGCATGCCCGAGACTTGTCAATTTGGCGGGAATGTGCTCGCCGGGGCTTTCCGCCGCGCCCGCGGTAGGCGAGGAGGCGGCGCGTTTGCTCGGCGAGAGCGGGCTTGAATTGCACCCGAAAAAGAATTTTACCGACAGCCGCCCGCCGGTTGTGCGCTTTGCAAGCCTCTCGGATGAGGAGCGTGCCCGGATGGTCGCGCTGCGCCCCGACTACGGTCGTGTCATTTGTCGTTGCGAAACGATCACCGAGGGTGAGATAGTCGACGCCATACATCGTCCGATAGCTCCGCGCTCGCTTGACGCGATCAAGCGGCGTTGCCGCGCGGGCATGGGCAGATGTCAGGGCGGCTTTTGTTCGCCGCGCGTTCACATGATATTGGCACGTGAATTGGGTGTTGAGCCCACCGAGATAACTCTCGGCGAGGGAGGCTCCTACATACTCACGGGTCAAACCAAGGGAGGATGCCGATGATGAGAGATCATTATGACGTTATAGTTGTAGGCGGCGGTCCGGGCGGACTTGCCGCGGCATATGCCGCATGCGAGGGCGGTGCCGACGGCGTGCTCGTCATCGAGCGAGACACCGAGGTCGGAGGAATACTCAATCAGTGCATACATAACGGCTTCGGGCTCCACTATTTCAAGGAGGAACTGACCGGGCCCGAATATGCGGGCAGGTTTGCGGATATGCTTTCGAAAACGAGTGCCGAAGTGCTGACCGATACCATGGTGCTTGAGATCACCGCGGACAGGCGCGTAAAATGCATGGGAAGCGGCATCGGATATTGCGAATTTTCCGCAGGTGCCATCGTGCTGGCGATGGGATGTCGCGAGCGCACGAGGGGTGCGATAGCTATACCGGGGGATCGCCCCGCGGGAGTGATCACGGCGGGAACGGCACAAAGGTATGTGAACATCGAGGGATATATGCCCGGAAAAAGGATAGTCATACTCGGCTCGGGAGATATCGGGTTGATAATGGCTCGGCGTATGTCGCTTGAGGGGGCAAAGGTCCTCGCGTGTGTCGAGCTTTGCCCATATTCCAATGGGCTTACCCGCAATATCGTGCAATGCCTGGAGGATTTTGATATACCGCTCTATCTTTCGCACACGATAACCGGGATCGTCGGCAGAGAGCGGGTGGAAAAGGTTATTATCTCGCGTGTGGATAAGGGCGTGCCGATCCCCGGCACCGAATTTGAGATAGAATGCGACACCGTGTTGCTCTCGGTTGGGTTGATCCCGGAAAACGAGTTGACCCGCCTTGCCGAGATACCCATCGACCGTCGCACGAACGGTCCGCTCGTTTACGAGAACATGCAGACGATGTGCGAGGGGATATTTGCCTGCGGCAATGTGGTGCATGTGCACGATCTTGTCGATTTCGTTACAGCCGAAAGCATGAAGGCGGGAGCCGCCGCCGCGGCGTTTGCGCTCGGTGAGCGCGCCGAGGGCAGAGTGGTAGAGCTGATTCCCGGAGAGGGTGTTAACTACACCGTGCCGCAAAGACTGCGACCGGATAACATTGAGCCGGCGGCGGATATATTCTTCCGCACCGACCGTCCGAGAGGTGCGTCGGTGATAGAGGTGAGCTCGGCAGGCGGCGTGCTGACACGCTTTTCGCGCGTAAGGATGGCGCCCGGCGAGATGGAAAAGATATCTCTGCCCGCGGGGCTCTTTGCAAATGCCGGCGGCAGTGTGACCGTGAGAGTTGTCGACGCGGAATCCGCGGAAAGGATGTAGAGCAAAATGAAGGAGCTTATATGTATAGTTTGTCCGCGTGGGTGTCATCTTTCGGTGGACGAGGAGCACGGCTATGCCGTCAGCGGAAATCGTTGCAAAAGAGGCGAGGAATACGGCAGACAGGAGCTGATCTCTCCCATGAGAGTCATCACTTCAACGGTGCGGATAAGCGGAGCCGCGTGTGTGCGCTGCCCGGTAAAGACCGACCGCGCCATACCGAAATCGCTCATGCGCGATGCCATGGCGATGCTTGACACGGTAGATCTGTCGGCCCCGGTGTCGGTGGGCGATCGTGTTATCGAAAATATATTGGGAACGGGCGCAAACTTTGTCGTGACCGGAAACATTCGGCGCAAGGCATAAGCGCCGACGCGGGTTTCGGGCGCTCTTATGAGGCACGGGGGATGTCGCAATGACTCTCTTGTGCCTCTTTTTTGACGCTTTGGCGGTAATTTGGCGCAAAGTTATTTACATTTCGGAGCTTTTGTGGTATACTATTACATTGAAGAATTATGCAAGCACGGGCGATATGTCCGCGAGGCGGAGAGGAGCGGGAGCATGGATCGGCGAGAGATCGACGCGTTGATAAAAGAAAAAGAAAAGCAAAAGAAAAGAGCCGCGCGTCGCGCCGAAACTGCGCATTTGCCGCTTTTGCCCGCTTTGATCCCGTGCGCGGCGATGCTCCTCGGTGCTTGTGCTTGCTGCGCTTACGGGCGCGAGACCGCCGCGGGGCTTTTTATGCTCGGTTCGGCGCTCTTTCTCGGCACCTTTGCGCGTGAGCGTGCGGTGATCTTTGGGGTCATAGTCCCGGCGTATGTCGTGGTTCTGTTCAGCGGAGACTTTTCACTGCCCGCGCTCTGTCTCGGCGCTTGTGCGGCGGTCGGGAGCGGAGCATTCCTGTTTAGGATCAATAAGATCGTGTTTTTCGTCGGATCGCTCATCACACTCGGCATCGGAGTCGCGCTTGCCGGCAACGCGGGCGGGCTTGCGTGCGTCGCGCTGTCATTAACTGCCGCTGTTCTCGGCACCGTCTATCCCGTCTCGCGTATAGGTGAATCGGTGGCGTATACCGCCGCCGCTCTCGGAATTACCGTTCTTCTGCTCGGAGCCGTTTTGGTGTTTATCGAAGGCGGGGCGAGTATCGAGGCGCCGGCGGATCTGCCCGCTCGGATAAAGCGGCAGTTGATTTCCGCCGTTGGCGCCGCGGCAGCCGCGGATACTGCAAGCGGAGCCCTGGAGCAGTATGTGGATTCGGTGATGAAGCTTCTGCCGGGACTTTTTGCCGCGGCGGTCGAGGTCTTGGCGTTCTTTATGCATTGTGTGTGCGGGGCGATCTTTCGCTCGGCGAGTATGGAGCCGGAGGCTTTCACCACCGCTCCGTCAAGATATATCGTTTCTCCGATAACGGCACTGCTGTATTTTGCCGCGACGCTTGTATGCGCCGCAGTCGATGAGAGCGGAACGGTTTCGGTGGTGTGCGAAAATATAATGCTCATGCTTTCGTTGCCGTTGGCTGTATATGCGGTGTTTGAGGTCACGCAAAGACTGCGTCGCGCGGAGCTTGAGTCTATAGGCAAGCTCGTTATTGCGGCGGCTGTGCTGACGGCGATATTCGGCGGATGGCAGGGAGTGTGCATTCTTGCCGCGGCGGGTGCGGTCATGAGTTGTATCCTTCCGCTCGGCGCATTCATCGGCGGGATCGTCGGCGGTGGCGGCGGAGAGCAGTGACGCGATCGAGCAACACTCAAATGAGTTTTTTCGTATCTTGCATACGTCATTTACGATCGTCGATGTCGATCGTTGATCAATCATGTCGCCGCAGGCGGCAGAGCGGAGGTTTTTGATGTCAATAAAAGGAAACAAGCGTCCGGACGACACGCCGCTTTGGATATGTGTGATAGTCGGCGGGATATTTCTTGCCGCCGTGGCGGTACTCTCCGAACTTACAGATCTGATACCGTCCATAGTCGCTCTCGCATTTTTGTTTATCTATTGTGCCGCCGTGATAATAGCATATCTGTCATCTCGATCGGCATCATCCTTCGGTATCGGCGAAAAAGAGCGGCTGTCGATAGGCAATCTTATGACCGAGACTCTCAGGAGCGTTAGGCTCGCGACGGTGATAACCGCTCCGGACGGAAAGATAATCTGGTCGAATGCCGCCATGCAGGATATAGCCGAATCCGGCGAAACGCTGGCGGGGCTTGAACTCGGCACGATATGTCCCGTCTCGGTCTCCGAACTGGCTGCCACCGATCCGATCGTGGGTGTACGTGTGCTTGTGCGGGAGATGCCGTTTCGCGCTCGCGCTTATGAGATGAACACCGCCGAGCGCAGATATTATATGATAACCTTTGAGGAGCTCTCGGAGATCGAGTCGGCAAACGCGCGAGCCGATGACGAGTTGGCGGTGATCTCCTATGTGACGATAGACAACCTTGCGGAGTTGGCACAGTACGCACGAGTGTCCTATCGCGAGGCGGCGAACCGCGCCGACGAGATACTGAAGGCTTGGGTCGACGGTATGGACGGTATAATGCGGGAATACGATCGAGACAAGTTTATCGTCATCTTCCCCAAAAAGCGACTTGCCTCCGCGATGGCCGCAAGGTTCGATGTGCTCGATCAAGTGAAAAACATCAAGACCGGAGACATGCGCATGTCGCTTACCGTTTCGATAGGCATGTCCGCTTCGAATTCCGGCATAGCCGAGCGTGAAAGAGAGGCGGCGTCGGCGCTTGAGACCGCGCTTCAACGCGGCGGAGATCAGGTGGTGATCCGCACCTCGCAAGGTTTTGAATATTTCGGCGGCAGGACCAAGAGTTCGCGCGGACGCGGAAGCGTTACCGCAAGGTTTATTTCCGACAGGCTGGCGGGAATTATCTCGGAGGCGGGCAATGTGCTTATCATGGGGCATAAAAACCCCGATTTCGATTGCATCGGCGCCTCGGTCGGACTTGCGCGCTTTGCTTCTCGATATAATGAGGACGTGCGCATAGTCATGGACCGCGAATGTCACAATTTTGCGGTCTGCACCGACGGGTTGATGAACGATCCCGCTTTTTCCGAAAGAGAGGTCTTCATCAATGCCGCCGACGGTATGGAGATGATCCGTTCGGATACGCTCTTGATACTTGCCGATGTCAACAATATGCAGATATGCGAATCTCCCGAGCTGGCTGCCAATGTGTTTAAGACCGTTATCATAGACCATCACCGCAAGGCGCACGAATTCGTCAACGAGCCGGAGCTGGTCTACATTGAGCCGTCGGCGTCCTCGGCGTGCGAGCTTGTCGCCGAGATGCTTGAGCTGGCATCTCCCGCGGATACGGGAGAGAATTCCACGCTCACACGGCGCGAGGCGGATATAATGCTGGCGGGCATCATGCTCGACACTCAGGATTTCACCCGCTCCACCACGGCGCGCACATTTTCGGCGGCGCTTTATCTGCGTGAGTGCGGTGCAAGTTCGGAGATCGCGAGGACCTTCTTCTACGAAGATATCAAAAGCTATATTACCGAATCAAAACTCGGTGCCGAGGTGTGCATATATCGCGAGCGCATAGCCATAGCGGTCGGTCGCGGAACGGCGGCGGGAGTATCCGAGGATGACGTTGCCGAATTTGAGGCGGCGCGCGGAGCGGATCGCATAACCGCCTCAAAGGCGGCTGACAAATTACTCACCGTTCGCGGCGTGGCTGCGGCATTCGTCTTGATCGAGACCGACGGCGAGGTCATGATATCCGCACGTTCTGACGGCAGTATAAACGTGCAGCTCGTGCTTGAGCAGCTGGGCGGCGGCGGACATTTTGATGCCGCGGGTGCGCAGGTGCACAGCGAGAACATCACCGAGGTGTTGACTCGCCTTAAGAAATGCATCGACGATTACCTTGCTTAATAATGTAATTTTACAATAAAGTTCTGAAGAAACGGAGAATATATTAAAAATGAAGGTAGTACTTACAAAAGACGTCAAGGGACAGGGCAAAAAGGATCAAGTCGTGGAGGTGTCGGACGGATATGCGCGCAACTTTCTTCTGCCGCGCGGTCTGGCTGTTCCCGCAGACGCAAAAATAATGAATGAGATAAAGAATCGCGAGGCATCCGAGAAGCACCGCATAGAGGTGGAGCGCGCCGAGGCTTTGGCAACGGCAAAGAAGCTTGAGGCGGTCCAAGTGAAGATATATGCATCCTCGGGAGCCGACGAAAGGCTTTACGGTTCGGTGACCTCCAAAGACGTCGCGGAGGCGCTTGAGGCTCAGCACGGCGTTTCGCTCGATCGCCGCAAGCTCACGATAGCCGATCCGATAAAGGCGTACGGCGCGTACACGATACCGGTAAAGCTGTTCGGAGATATAGAGGGCAAGATAAACGTTATCGTATGCAAGAAATAAGACCGTAAAAGTCGGAAGATCGAACAAAGAGACGATAGGGCGGCGCCATGCCGCCCAAGGGAGCTCCGAATGAATAATGATGTGATCAAAAAAATGCCGTTTTCGATGATAGCCGAGCAGGCGCTCTTGGGCTCTGTTCTGCTTGATCCGGAATCGTTGCGTAATGTGGCGGACATGGTGACCGATGCCGATTTTTATGTATCCGAGCATCGTCAAATATATGCCGCAATGCTGCGCTTGTTTATGACAAGCAGTCAGATAGACGTCGTCACATTGATAGACGATCTTGTGCGCGACGGCGTTTATGACAAGTCGGGCGGAGAAAGCTATATAAGGATGCTGACAGACAGTGTGCCGTCGGCATTGAATATTCGCGACTACGCCGTGATAGTCAAGGAAAAGAGCCTTTTGCGCAGTCTTATCGAGGCAGGCGAGGATATTGCCGAAAAAGCGTATTCCGAGCAGGATGATGTCGGATCGTTGCTTGATTATGCCGGCAATAAGATCTATGCGATAGCGCAGGGGCGCAATGACAGAAGCTTTGTCAGCATAGATCGTGTGCTCATGCAGGTATATGAGCATTTGCACGAGCTTCAGATAGATCCCGAGGGTACGCAGGGAACAAAGACGGGCTTTTCCGATCTTGACGGCGTGCTTGCGGGTATGGGAAATTCCGACCTTATACTGGTGGGCGGTCGACCCGGTATGGGTAAGACCAGCTTTGCAATGAATATCGCGACGAATGTTGCGCTGAAAACGCACAAAAAGGTGGCGATATTTTCACTGGAAATGTCTGCCGAGCAGCTTGCAACGCGAATGCTGTCGAGCGAGGCGCTTGTCAGCTCGTTGGCGCTCAGGACCGGAAACATCAGCGACGACGATTGGACACGACTGGCGGGAGCGGTGGATAGGCTCAGCGGAAGTCGGATCCTTATCGACGACACTCCCGGAATCACCGTCACCGGAATGAAAGCGAAGCTGAGACGAGAGGGCGACGTGGGTCTTGTGGTCATAGATTATCTGCAGCTCATGCAAGGAGACAGACACAACGACAACAGAGTTCAGGAGGTCGCCGAGATCACGCGAGGCATGAAGCTTATGGCAAAGGAGCTGAACGTTCCGGTCATCTGCTGTGCACAGCTTTCCCGCGGACCCGAATCGCGTACCGTTAAGAAGCCCATGCTTTCCGACCTGCGAGATTCCGGATCTATCGAGCAGGATGCCGATACTGTGCTCTTTATCTATCGTGATGAATATTATCAGACAGACAAGGACGCCTCGGCGGACAAAAACGGGATCGATATCGTGGAATGTATCGTCGCAAAGAACCGCCACGGCTCCACCGGAACGGTCAAGCTCAGCTGGAGCGGCACATATACTTTGTTCCGAAGCATTGAGAACAATGCTCCCGAACCGCCGGAGGGACAATGAGCACGACAAGGTCGGGAGCCGACACAGCTCTCCCGCGAGGCTTCACTCCGCCGTGCGCCATGACCCGCCTTTCGGAGGACGAGACTGTGCTGTTGGCTTTTTCGGGAGGTGCCGATTCCTCGGCACTGCTCGATATGCTTCTCGGTATAGGCTGTCGCGTGGAATGTGCGCATCTTGAACACGGCATACGCGGAGAGACCTCCGAGCGCGACGCACGCTTTTGCGTCGAAAGAGCGGAGACGCTCGGCGTTCCGATACATGTGGAACGAGTCGATGTTCCGCGCGTCGCCAAGGAGCGCGGGGAAGGGCTTGAGGAAGCTGCGCGGCGCGAGAGATATGAATTTTTCTCTCGGGTGATGCGAGAGCGCGGCATACGATTGCTGATCACGGCGCACAATGCCGACGATCAGCTTGAAACGCTGTTGCTGCGTTTGACGCGAGGCAGCGGAGCGCGCGGGATGTGCGGCATTCCGCCGATACGCGAGCTCGGCGAGGGCATGCTCGTTCTGCGTCCGATGCTCGAAGTCTCAAAGTCCGAGGTGCTTGAATATTGCGATGCGCGCGGCATTCCGTATGTCACCGATGAGACTAACGACGATGTTGAGTATTCCAGAAATCGTATTCGTGCGAGAGTTATACCCGAGCTGAGGCGGATAAATCCCGCGGTAGCGGCGGCGGCGGGCAGGCTGGCGAACGGAGCGCGCGAGGACTGCGAATATCTTGATTCTCTTGCCGACGGATTTGTGTCCGACCTTGAGAACGGAGAGACGCCGACGTGCGAGCTTTCCGCGCTCGCGCGTCCGATAGCCCGCCGAGTCATAGAAAAGTTGTATGCGCGAGCGGGCGGTGTGATGCTTGAGGAAAAGCATTATGCAGAGCTGTTCAAGCTGTTGACCGATGCGCCGCGGTGTCACCGCGAACGAAGGCTGTCGCTTCCCGCAGGTGTGTGCGCCGTGATAACGCACGATCGCTTGAAGTTCGTCTCAAGCACCGAGGCGGAGCGAATGACGGCGGAAAAAGAAGAGCTTCCCGCGGGGGAGAATTTCCCGCTTTTTGACGGCGAAAACCTTCTTCCGGGCGGAAGCACGGTGACGATCGGCGCGAATATTGGCGAAAAACTTGAAAATATAAATTTTGTTTACAAAGTGTCTACAAAGACGCTTCTGAATACTGATAAAATAAAAGGTAATCTTTATGCACGTCGGCGAGCGGCGGGGGATGTGATCCTGCACGGCGGCATGCATAAGAGCATAAAAAAACTGTTTTGCGACCGGGGGATCGACCCCGACGCGCGTGTCGTACTGCCGCTCATATGCGATGACGACGGTGTCGTTTACGTTCCGTTCATAGGCGTAAGGGACGGCATGGCGTATGACGGGACGGGGGAACGCACCTCTGTTATGGTGGCGCTTCCGACAGAACGGTATATCAAATCGCAAAGGATGGAAGAAAAAAATGATCGACAACATGACAGATGATATAGCATACAAGCTTGTGACGGAAGAGCAGATAGATGAGATCACGACAAGGATAGCCGACGAGATCGACCGCGATTATGCCGACAGCGGCAAAAAACTGCTGCTTCTGTGCATACTTAAGGGTTCGGTGGTGTTTATGGGCGAGCTGATGAAAAAGATCAAGCGCCCGGTCGAGATCGACTTTATGAAGGTCTCCTCCTACGGTGGCGGCACCAGCACCAGCGGCAGGATAAATATCCTGCTCGACCTTCACCGCGGGGATATGTCCGATATCGACATAATCGTTGTGGAGGATATAGTTGACAGCGGAAGAACGCTCTCATATCTTGAAGATTATCTGCGTCTCAAGGGCGCAAACAGCGTACGTTGCTGCACTATGCTCGATAAGCCCTCGCGCCGTCAGGTGGAATACACCCCGAGCTACGTCGGCACCGAGATACCCGATGTATTTGCCGTCGGATACGGACTTGACTATGACGAGCGCTATCGCACGCTCCCGTTTGTGGGCGTGCTGAAGCCGGAGATCTACAATAACTGACGCCCATCAAAAATCAGAAAGGCATTTTTCGTAATGAGAAAAAGATCAGCATCAAACCTTAGGATAATAATTCTTTATCTTTTGGTAATCGGTATCGTCGTTTTCGTTGCCTCGGGGCTGCTCTCGCAGACCTCGGATGACAAGGCGACATACTCCACAATCGTTTCTTATTTTCAAGAGGAGCAGGTCGTTAAGTTCGAAATTTCGAAAAGCGACGTGCTTACAATGGAGCTCAAGGACGGCAAGATCATATCCTACAAGCTTAAGGATGTGGACTATTTCCGTGAAGATCTCGGTGATCTGATACTTGAGCAGTACCAAAACGGCATCATCACTTATTTTGAGTACGAGCCCGAGACGGTATGGCCCTGGTGGGTATCGCTCTTGCCGTATCTTGCGGTGATGGCGATCTGTGTTGCAATGTGGTTCTTTGCCATGAATCAAGTCGCCGGCAAGGGCGGAAAGATGAACGGCTTCGGAAAGGCAAGGGTGAAGACCTCTGCCGACACCGACGACAAGGATCGCGTGACCTTCCGCGATGTGGCGGGAGCGGACGAGGAAAAAGAGGAACTCAAAGAAATAGTCGAGTTCCTTAAGGATCCGCAAAAATTCGCCAAGCTCGGCGCCAAGATACCGCACGGTGTGCTTTTGATGGGCCCTCCCGGCACGGGTAAGACATTGCTTGCCAAGGCTGTCGCGGGCGAGGCGAACGTTCCCTTCTTTTCAATATCCGGCTCCGATTTCGTTGAGATGTATGTCGGTGTCGGTGCATCGCGCGTGCGCGATCTCTTTGAGACCGCAAGAAAAGCACCCGCATCCATCGTGTTTATCGACGAGATAGACGCAGTGGGACGCCACCGCGGCGCGGGACTTGGCGGCGGTCATGACGAGCGTGAGCAGACACTCAACCAGCTGCTCGTTGAAATGGACGGCTTCGGCTCTCATGAGGGCATAATAGTCATGGCGGCGACCAACCGCCCCGATATACTTGACCCGGCGCTTTTGCGTCCCGGACGCTTTGACCGTCAGATAACCGTCAATTACCCCGATATCGACGGACGCGAGGCGATACTCAAAGTCCATGCAAGAAACAAAAAGTTTGAGGATGACGTCGACTTTGCGGTGATAGCGAAAACGACATCCGGCTTTACCGGAGCCGATCTTGCCAATCTGCTCAACGAGGCGGCGCTGCTTGCCGTCAGACGCGGAAAGTCGCTGATCGGTATGGCGGATATCGAGGATGCCTTTATGAAGGTGCTGACCGGTCCGCAGAAGAAGTCGCGCAAGATGCTTGAGAGCGAGCGCCGCAACACGGCGTATCACGAGGCGGGACACGCGATCGTCGCATATTATATGCCGACACAGGATCCCGTGCATATGATATCCATCATACCCGCGGGTCAGGCGCTCGGTGTTACCGTGTCTATACCCACGACCGATCGCTTCAGTGTTTATCGCAACGAGCTCAAGGAGCGCATAGCAGGGCTTCTGGGCGGCAGAGTTGCCGAGATGCTCACCTTCGGAGATTTTTCCGGCGGCGCGTCGAACGATATACAGCGTGCCACCGGTATTGCGCATTCTATGGTCACTCAGCTGGGTATGTCGGATGAACTGGGGCCGATACGTTACGGCTCCAGCCACGGAGACGATATATTCTTGGGGCGTGATTTTTCCACTCAGCAGGATTATTCCGATTCCACCGCGGCAAAGATCGACGCCGAGGTGCACCGTATAGTGAACGAGGCGTTCGAGGCGGCAAAGAAGATATTGACCGAGCATGCCGACAAGCTGAAATTTGTTGCGGAATATCTTTTGACGCATGAAACGATGGACGGAGATCAGTTCCGCGCCGCGATGGAGCATGACGCCACCGAGGCGGAGCTGGAAGAGATAGCCGAGACAAAAAAACGTCGCAGCGCCGAGTCGAATAAGGCTCAAGCGGAGGCGGACAAGAAAAAAGAGGCGGAGACCGCCGACGCTCCCGATGAGTCGTCGGACGATGCACACGAGGAATAATAAATATACGCAGATGGGCTGCGGGGTTCACACGACCCCGCGGCCCATCATTGTTCGGATATCGGTGAGCGTGCTGTTATACAGTTTCGAAAAAACGATTGACAGCTTCAAAAGTGTATGATATAATATTATCAGACCCAATGCATAAAATGGGAAAACAACAATTTTAAGGAGGGCTTCACAATGAAGCGAAATGTACGAAAAAAGATCCTGCTTTTGACCGTTTGCGCCATGATCGTCGGTGCACTTTTGCTTACCGGGTGTCGTCCGCCGAACAATATTGACGACCCTTGGCTGGACACATGGCAAGCGGTCGTCGTCGACAAAAGCATCGAAGTGGAAAAGGTGGATGTAAGAATGACCTATTCCGCGCTCTCATCGAGTTGGCCTCCGGACCCGCAAACAACAGCGGATTCCGACGTCATCGACAAACTGTTAAATGCATTGTCCGCCCCGGTCAATACGTTTTATTATTCTTACGAAGGTTACGAAACATCATTTAAGTTCGATGACTGGGTCAGCGGATTCCCAAAATGCAATTATTATTTTTTCGATTTTCATGTTTCGGGAAGTGACGAGATATTCAGCGTGCAGGTGACAAAGACCGGCTCCGGCATTGTGGCATATTCGCTCGGCAACGATCGGTATTTCAGGTGCGACAAAATAAAGGATCTCGACGCATTGGTCGATGCTGTAAATGAGATTTTGGTCTTTGAATGGTAATTAAAATATAACACATAATATAAAAAGATTAAATATCAAAGCGCCGGCTCTTCTCCATGCGGTGAAGAGCCGGCGCTTGCTTTCCGATCGTTCGGCTGTGCCGAACGATCGCTTCGAAGGACGAAAGACTTGTCGGGTGAGCCTATTGTGAGAAAAAATATACGTTCACGGATTGACAACTGTGAAAAAGCATGGTAAAATAATATATTACACCGATGTACCGTTAGATGGTAATATGCATGCAAAAGGAGAAAAGCGGATGAAGAACGACGGGCAAAAAAACGCCGACTTGCGTGACGACATTGACAGCTTTTGGGATATATCCGAGTTGATGCCCAAGCGTCGGCATGCGTCGGCTCCTGCTCCGCACGGTTTGACCGAGACCGTGGAGCTGACCGTTGATGCCGATCGTGCGAAGCGGACACAAGCGTCGGACGCGCCGACCTCGGTCAAGCTCCCCGAACGCGGGAACTGCGCTCGGCGGTCGGTCGGCGGAAACGATCCGCTTACCCGTGCGGCGGAATATTCCTATGATACAGGCCGCGCACTGATAAGGCATGTGGATGTGCTCGGTTGGCACAGTGAATATTCTTATTACCGGCAGTTCTATCGTCACGCCCTCTCTCTTGAGCACAGCAGTGGCGAGCAGGTTCCTCATGTGCATTTTTTCTCCTATATGCCGCAATACACCCAGCTCGGTACCGATGAGCTTCGCTTTTATGTTTGGTGGAGAGACGAGGTGCGCCGCGGAATCTGTCCGCCGGCGGATTACAGCTATGTGCTGCTTTATATTTATGAGCTTATAAATCTGTATTCCGGAACGCCGCGGGCGGGGACGGCATTGTCTCAGCTTATGCTGATCTGGAAGAATTATCGCAAGGCGTATCCGAGGCTGGATGTCCAGCTTTCGGAATGGGTCTGCGACCTTTGCCTTATAAACGGACTGGCGCCACCCGCCGACGAGCTTGCTCTTCTCGGCGGCTCGCCCTATCTTTCGGCGACACTGCGTGAATTCTATGTCGACGGCGCGTCGGGAGAAAATGCATATGCCGCGGCACTGATGGCGTTTTGCTCGAATTACGATTGGAGAAAGAGCAAATACGCCGCGGGGGCGACGAAGCTTTATGAAAAGCACCTGCCGGCGGCGGTCGGTGCGGCGCTTGATGCAATGAAGCACGATGCCTCGCGCGGGCCGCACATGCAGAGCACTGTGATGATCCGCGACGCGTATGTCGGTGCGCTTTGTACGTCGCAAGCCAAAAAAAGACTGCGGATAGATTGCTTTTCCTTTTCAAGGTCGCACGAGCTGCGTTTTGCGGTGACGGATATTTTGAAGTATTCCGAAAACAAGCTCAGGGCGGCGATGGGGATACGCTCGCGGCTTTCGTACGGCCCTCTGCCTAACGTGGCTCGCGCGGCGGTAGACAGATATTTTTCGGAGCGGGTCTCATGTGCACCGCCGCATCCCGCAACGGTAAAAAAGACTCCGGTGCCCGAATACGAAAGGCTCTACGAGCCGTCGCCGGAGACGAATATGCTATCTATCGAGAATGCGGTGCGGATAGAGTCGGAATCATGGCAAACTACCGATAAGCTCATCGAGGCGTTTGCCGATGTGTGCGAGGACGAAGGGCATGAGACGACGCTCGCACCGACCGAGACGGAAAGCGCCGACGATATCCTGCATGCCGAGGCAGAGAGCGAGGCGGCCGGGCAGATCGCCGACGATACGCTTGCGGCTTATCGCGAGTTTATCCTTGCCGCGCTTGAGGGCGACGGAGCGCGTCAGCGCGAGCTTGCCGCAGAAGCGGGAAAGCTTGTCGACGCGGTCGCGGACGAGATAAATGAGGCGGCTATCGCGCCCATTGGGGATGTGATACTTGAGGATGCGGGCGGATATTATACCTTGATAGCGGATTACGCAGATGATGTGCGTGCGCTTCTCGGATCGTGAAAAAATGAAAGGAAATATCGGACAAATATGACGGACTACAGTACTCAACGGATACCGAAAAGAATACTTGCCTCGCTTTTGGCATCGGTTTCGGCGGGGGTCGTGCCGCGCGAGGGCGCACCGTATATCGCGATAGGGCGCCGCGACGAGATAGAGGCATTCCTTTCCGATCTTGAACTGGTCAACGAGGGTGGCGGAGCGATGCGCTTTCTTATAGGCAGATACGGCAGCGGAAAGAGCTTTCTTATTCAGCTTATCCGCGGATATGCGCTTGAACGCGGCTTTTTGACCGCGGACGCGGATCTTTCCCCCGAGCGCAGGCTGTACGGCAGCGGCGGCTGTGGGCTGGCGACATATCGCGAGCTGATGAAGAATCTGGCATCCCGCACCTCGCCCGACGGAGGCGCACTTCAAAAGGTGATCGCAAAATGGATCTTTTCTCTCAAGGAGAAGCACGGTACCGACGGTGAGGGATTGCTTTCCGCCGTGAGAGCCGAGCTGCGCGAGCTTGAATTTATGGTGGGCGGCTTTGACTTTGCCCGTGTGATATACGAATATTATCTTGCCGCCGAGCGGGGCGACGATGCGGCGGCATCCGCCTGCCTGCGCTGGATGCGCGGAGAATATTCCACCAAGACCGAGGCAAAGCGCGAGCTGGGATTTGATATATCCGGTATCATAACAGATTCGAATTGGTATGATTTTATCAAGCTGTGGGCGGCGCTCTCGCATAAGCTCGGATACCGCGGGCTGATCATATTCATCGACGAATGCGTGAATCTTTACAAGATACCGCATCGCGTGGCGCGCGAGAACAATTACGAGAAGATACTTTCGATGTTCAACGACACATGTCAGGGTCGGGCACCGTATCTTGAGATAGTGCTTGGAGGCACGCCGCAGTTTTTGGAGGACACGCGACGCGGTCTGTTCAGCTATGAGGCGTTGCGCTCTCGGCTCTGTGACAGCCGTTTTCAAAGTGCGGAGCTGAAAAACACAGTGGGACCGGTGCTCAGGCTTGCAAGACTCGGAGATGATGAGCTTTTGGCGCTCATCGTGCGAATGACCTCACTGCACGCGCAGTATTACGGAATAGATGAGCGAATAACGGCGGAAGATCAGCTTGCGTTTTTAAAGCTCTGCCTCTCCCGCGCGGGCGCCGATATTATGATAACGCCGCGCGAGATGCTGCGCGACTATATGACGGTGCTTAACATTCTGATGCAGAATCCGCAGAAGAGCTTTGCGGATATCGTTGCCTCGGTTATGCCCGGCACCGATGCGTCGGACCGATACGACGGTGAAAACGGCAACGGCGTCGGCAAAAGCGGCGGCGCGACAGGCGGAGCGAGCGCCTTCGATCCCGCGGACATAGATATTTGATGCCGATATGATGAACGACAACGAAATTTTCGAACGCTTTCCCGATTTTATCAGGGAATATATCTATTCTCATTCCTGGGAGGAGCTGCGCGCGGTGCAGACCGCGGCGGCAAAAAGCATTTTTTGCACCGAGAACGATCTTTTGCTGACCTCCTCCACCGCGTCGGGAAAGACCGAGGCGGCGTTCTTCCCGATACTGTCGCTTTTGTGGGAGGATATGCCGAGCACCGTGGGCGTGCTTTATATCGCTCCGCTCAAGAGCCTTATCAACGATCAGTTTTCAAGGCTTGACGAGCTGCTTGAGATGAGCGGTATCCCCGTTACGCATTGGCACGGAGATGTTGCCGCCTCGCACAAAAACAAGCTGCTGAAGACCCCGCGCGGCATACTTCAGATCACTCCCGAGTCGCTTGAAGCGATGCTGATCAATCGCTCAAACGATATACCGAGGATCTTCGGCGATCTGCGCTTTGTGGTCATCGACGAGATTCACACCTTGACCGGAAGCGATCGCGGCAATCAGATAATCTGTCAGCTCTGTCGGATCGCCGCGCTGATAGGGCACTCTCCGCGTCGCGTCGGCTTATCGGCGACCGTGGGGGAGCCCGCACTTGCCGCAAAATGGCTCTCGGCGGGCAGCGGGCACAAGACCGATATTCCGATGATCCCGCCCGAGCGCTTGCGTTGGCGTCTGGGAATGGAGCATTTTTATATCGGAGATCCATCCTTCGATCAGACCGCCGAAAGAGCGCAGGACGCGTTGCCAGCCGAGGCTTTGACGGCGAGCTCCGATAAGGGGGCTGCCGCCAAGCCTGCGGCGGCAATAGACGCGGGATATGAATTTCTTTATGACTGTGTCAAGGATAAAAAGGCGCTGGTGTTTTCCAATTCGCGCGAGGAGACCGAATATGTCACCGCGACACTGCGACAGATCGCCAAAAAACGCGGCGATGCGGATATTTTTCTGATCCATCACGGTAATCTTTCGGCATCGATACGCGAGGAAGCCGAACTTAAAATGAAGAATGACGAGATCGCGCGCGCCGTGACCTGCGCGACGGTGACGATGGAGCTCGGCATTGACATCGGCAAACTTGAGCGCGTGGCGCAAAGCGGAGCGCCGAATTCGGTGATGAGCTTTTTACAGCGGCTGGGGCGCTCGGGACGGCGCGGACAGCCGCCCGAAATGATGATGGTCTTTCGCGAGGAGGATGCGCTGCCGAACACTCCGTTGCCACAGCTGATACCGTGGGAGCTGCTTCGCGCGATAGCGATCGTTCAGCTTTATATCGAGGAGCGCTTCATCGAGCCGCCCGGTCACAAAAAAATGCCGCTCAGCTTGGCTTTTCATCAAACGCTCAGCGTGTCGGCGGCATGCGGCGAGCTTAGTCCGCGCGCGCTGGCGGAAAGAGTGCTCTCGCTGCCTCCGCTTACCGAGATATCGCGCGAGGATTATCGCACGCTTATGATATCCATGTGCGAGAATGATTTTCTGGAGATGACCGACGAAAAGGGACTTATCGTCGGGCTTGCGGGAGAGAAGCTGCTTTCTTCATTTAAGTTTTATGCCGTTTTTAAGGACAGCGAGGACTTTACCGTTCGATATAAGTCGGACGAGATAGGCACGATAACCACACCGCCTCCCGTGGGTGACCGCTTTGCTCTTGCGGGCAGGGTCTGGGAGGTGGAGGAGCTGGACATTCCGCGCAAGCTTATCTATGTTCATCCCGTCGAGGGTAAAATGGAGGTCTCCTGGCCCGGCGATTACGGCGAAATACACACGCGCATACTTGAGCGCATGCGCCGTGTGCTTGAGGAGGATGTTATATATCCGTATCTCAAGCCCAACGCGGTGCGTCGGCTTCGGCATGCTCGTGCGCTTGCGCGCAGCACCGGAATGCTTGAGCATTCGATAATACATCTGGGCGGATACACATGGTGCATCTTCCCCTGGCTCGGTACTCGCGCCTTCAGGACCTTGCGGCGCTATTTGAGTTCAAAAGCGTCCGCTTTCGGAATAAGCGGTATCGATTATGAGGGCTGCTATTACATGACCTTCAAAATGGAGGGCGGAAACGATTATTCGCTTGCCCGCGGACTTGCGCGTCTTTCGAAAAGCGAGGGCATAGATCGTTTTTCTCTTGTCGGAGAAAGGGAATGCCCGACCACGGAAAAATACGACGACCGCGTGCCGCCCTCGCTCTTGCGTCGCGCGTATGCCGTCGATAAGCTGTCGCCCGAGGAGGTCGAGCGCAAGCTTGCCGAAATATTTGCGGAGTATGCCGACGGCGAGCCGTAAATCAATCATCCGGGCGCGTCTCACGTAAGCGAGACGCGCCCGGATGTCGTATTTTTTATTACAGAACTCGGGATAAAAATTCCTTCGTTCTTTCCTCGCGGGGATGGGCGAATATTTCATCGGGGGTCCCTTCCTCGCAAATGACTCCGCCGTCCATGAATATGACGCGGTTCGATACCTCGCGCGCGAATGCCATCTCGTGTGTTACGACTATCATGGTAAAGCCCGCCTCGGCAAGGGCACGCATGACCGAGAGCACCTCGCCCACCATTTCGGGGTCAAGGGCGCTCGTCGGCTCATCGAACAATATCACCTCGGGCGACATGGAGAGGGTGCGCGCTATTGCAACGCGCTGCTTTTGTCCGCCCGAAAGCTGACGCGGCTTGGCGTTGATATATTGCCCCATGCCGACCTTTTCAAGATATTTCATGGCGATCGATTCGGCTTCTTCGCGACCTCTGCCCAGCACCTTGCGCTGACCGATGACGCAGTTCCCGAGAGCCGTCATGTTGTTGAACAGATTGAACTGCTGAAATACCATGCCGACCTCGGCGCGATATCTTCTTATATCGGTTTCGGGAGACATTATGCTTTTGCCGTTATATCTGATATCCCCGGCTGTCGGCGTTTCAAGCAGATTTATGCAGCGCAGCATGGTGGACTTTCCCGAGCCCGAAGATCCTATAACGCTGACGACCTCGCCCTTGGCAACCGACAGGCTGATGTCGCTGAGCACGTTGTGTGTACCGAAATCCTTTTTGAGGTGAGATATCTCTATGACAGGTGTGCCGGATTCAGTCATTGATGATCGCCTCCTCTTTTTTTACGTGAATTTCCGCGTCGGGCGAGCTTTGCGAGCCGAATATTGTATAGTTTTCGTTGCCGTCAAGCTTGCGCTCTATGAATCTGAGCAGACATGTAACGCCGAAAGTCAGGATGAAATAGATCACGCAGACGACAAAATATGTCTGGAAGGTCTGAAAGTTTTGACGCTTGATGACTCCGGCAAAGTAATAAAGCTCGGTAACGCCTATGACGTTGAGGACCGAGGTGTCCTTGATGTTTATAACGAATTCGTTGCTGACCGAGGGAAGAATGTTGCGAATGACCTGCGGCAGTATGACATGCAGCATGGTCTGGCTGTGGCTCATGCCGATCGAGGTTGCGCCCTCAAACTGCCCGCGGTCTATCGAAATTATGCCGCCGCGCACTATCTCCGCCATATACGCACCCGTATTGATGGATACGATAAGTATTCCCGAGGGCAACAGCGGAAGCGTGTTGCCTCCGCTGGCAAAGGCATAGCCCCAATAGATGACCATTGCCTGCACCATCATCGGTGTGCCGCGAAAGATCTCAACATAAACGGTGATGATGACGTCAAGCAGCTTGCGAAGCACGGCAAGCACACGGTTGCGCGGCTTCGGAGCCGTGCGAAGCATTCCGGTGAGCAGACCGATAAGAAAGCCCGCGAGCGTGCCGACAAGCGAGATCAGCATTGTGGTCCCGATGCCGCTTAAAATAAATTTGTAATAGTTTTTGAGTATCTCTATTACGTCGTAAAAGAAGCTCATGTTCGTTTTTACTTATTGACCTTTACTTTTTGTATATGACAACGAGGTTGGAGGTGTAGTACATATCGGTAAAGTCTATCTCCTCCTCGCGCTCGGGCGTGGGGCTCATGCCGGCGACTATGCCGTCGACCGCACCGGACTGTACTGCGGGAATAAGAGAATCCCATTCATAAGAATAGACCTCAAGCTTAAGACCCAGCTTGTTGGCGACGTAAAGAGCTATTTGAACGTCGTAGCCGTTGGCGTACTGACCCTCTTTGACCTTGCCGCCCTCGCCGTGGATCGGTACCGCTCCGGCGGAGGGGGTGCCGAGGTCGGTCCAGTTGTAGGGCTCGTAGGCACATTCCATGGCTATCTTAAGCGTTCCGGTGGGGTTTTCGGGTTCCTCGGAGGTGAGAGCCGGCGCATCAATGCTCTTGCCGGCGCTGATATCCGCCATTTGAAGCATAAGCTCGTATCTGGTCTCCTCGGAGATGGTGGCAAGCACGGCGTTTATCTGATCCTTAAGAGCGGATCCTTTGGCAAGACCTATGGCAACGCCGGTCTGCTTTTCGGTGGCGGTAAAGCCGGTGTCGTTGTTTACGAGCTTGAGGTAATCAAGCCCCTCGTTGGCGGGGCAAACGGCGAGAGCCGTGGGCTCCTCGGCGATGTAGCCGTCTATCGCGCCGCTCAAAAGTGCGGTGAGAAGATCCGAAAATTCGGGGTATGTGTCGGCTGTGTTGCCGCTTATCTGCTTCATTGCCTCGGCGTGGAAGGTGCCCGACTGCGCGGCGATCTTTGCGCCGGCGAGATCGGCGATCGACGACGCGCCGCTTATGTCCTTCTTTTCGGAGGAGCAGGAGGGAAGCGAGAGTATGCACACTGCACTCATAAGCAGTGCGAGCAGAAGGGAGAGTGTTCTTTTCATTTTGTTTTATTCCTTTCAGAAAATAAAATACGGAAGGACCGCGGCGAAAAGCCGCGGTCCTTCAATAAAAATGAACGTAAATGTCAAAAACGACAACGCTCGTTATTGTTCGTACCGATAGCTCTCCGCTTTCGCGACAGTCGAACGGATGTTATCCGCTCGCCCAGCCGATGCCTCACAGCGAGGTTCGACTTCGGCAAGGATCCCTTTTGCGCATCGTCATCGGTCCGCTGTGACCTCAAAAACGCTACTTTTGATCCTCGCGCCTCTATCATGGGAAGTATTATATCAGAAAGACGGACAAAATGCAATAGCTTTTTGCGATTTTTTGCAAATACGTGATTTGATACAAAAATATGTCGCCGACCCTCGGCATAATGCTGTTAATAACTACAAAAAACGTGCGCGAGAAGATAAAAAATGCGATTTTTCGGCGAAAAATCAAAAAAAGTATATACAAACAGATTTATTTATGATATAATAAACTGTGTATATGCGAGCTCGTGCCGCCAGCGTCATGCCGCGAAAACGAGTCCGCTGACATCGATATCATCATACATAAAATATAAATACAGCTCGGCTGTAAGCTTGAGGGATGCGTCCTTCGGGTGCCCATGCGAAAGGGTATGGTCAAAATGTATCAAGGCTACAATAATAAAAATAAAAGCAAAAGAAACGGATCCGGCGGAGGACGTCGCCCTCTCCCTCCGCGCGAGCGAGACAGTGAGGCGGTCGAGGGAATAGTTTTCGGCAGGAACGAGGTGCGCGAGCTTTTGCGCTCCGGTCGCTCGGTGGATAAGCTTTTTATTCGTCGCGGCGAGCTTCAAGGCTCGGTCAATCTCATCGTCGGCGAGGCTTCCGAGATGGGTATACCGATAGTCGAGGTGGAAAAGGAGAAGCTTGACGAGCTCTGTCGCGGCGGTGTCCATCAGGGCGTTGCGGCAATGGCGGCGGAAAAGGAATATTGCAGTGTGGAGGATATACTGGCAATAGCCCGCGAGCGCGGCGAGCAGCCGTTCATTGCGATCTGCGACGGAATCGAGGATCCGTACAATCTCGGTGCTTTGATCCGCTGTGCGGAATGCGCGGGCGTACACGGGGTGATAATTCCCAAGCGGCGCGCGTCGGGGCTGACGCCCACTGCGGCAAAGGCATCTGCGGGAGCGGTTGAGCATATGGCGGTCGCAAAGGTCACAAATATTGCCGCAACAATAGACGAGCTCAAGGCGGCGGGCGTTTGGACTTATGCCGCAGAGGCGGGAGGCGAGAGTGTTTACACCGTGGATCTCGATCGACCCGCGGCGTTCGTTTTCGGAAGCGAGGGCGCCGGTGTCTCGCGTCTGGTCAAGGAAAAATGCGATTATATTGTATCCATTCCGATGTACGGCAGGGTCAATTCGATGAATGTTTCCACTGCGGCGGCGGTCGTGCTGGCCGAGGCTGCGCACAGGCGTCACGCGACGGTCGAATAAGTCACGGATACAAAGCGAGTTGACTTTGTCTGTACCGCACAAGGCGTCAAGCGTGTCACCAAACAGCATATCAATGCGAAAGGAAAAAACGGAAAATGTCATATAATAGCAAAAAGCCGGAAAAAGAGAAGGGCGGAAAGGGCCGCGGCGGTCTCTTCGGCAAGCTTTTTTCGGTCGGAAACGACAGCGATGCATCCGAGTCGGAACGCGAGTTGTCTCTGAACGAGCTGATAGATGAGGAGAACAGCGAGACACCCGGCGCCCCCGAGGTTCCCGCGATACACCTTGAGGATACCGAGACGAATGAAGATATCTTTGAGGAGGATATATCCGAGGACGATTATGCGGCGATCCTTGCCGCGGCTGTCGCGAGTGCGAACGCCGAGGAGCCGTCGATGAACGGTGCCGAGTTTGCGACATCTGATGAGGCACCCGCCGCCGAGGATGATCCGACCGAGGCGGAGCCCGAGGATGACGGCAAAACGGAATCGGCTGTGTCCGACCTTGCCGAGGGCGCGGGCGATCGCGACGACGGCGGCTCGGATATGCTTAAAAAGATAAAAGCTTTAAGAGCTCGCGCGGAGAGGGAGGATGAGCCATCTTCGGTAAAGAGTGAGGCCGAGACGATCGACGTCGGAGCCAACACCGATGTGTTTGAGGAATACGAATATGTCGTCAACGACGGCGGCGCGGCATCCTCGGCGGAGAAGTCCGCTCCGAGTGAGACGATCGACGAGAAAGCATTCGACGAACCGTCCGAGTTGTCGGCGGATGACGAAAAAGCGGAGGAGGCGTCCGCGGAGGAGTTGACGGTCGCGGAGCTGCTCAAGCGCAAGCTTGAGGCGCTTCATTCCGATGCGGGCGACACGCATGCGGATGATTCCGAAAAAAGCGTGCGCGAGCGCATTGAGGAGAGCCTCAAGGAGTCCGGCGGAGCGCCTGACGATGACGACAAAACGACGCTTGAGTCGGTCAATAATGTCGATGAGTCGGACGGGGAGTCCGCGAATGATATGTCGACGGATATTGCCGAGGCAGAGAAGGTCGCAGTAGACGAGGATGACGCGGGCGATTCCGCAGAGAATGATCCCGAGGTCGAGGCGTTAGCCGCGAAGCTTGAAAGCGCCACCGAAAGCGCGGATTCCGACGCGGAGGATGACAGCGAGCTCATGTTCGCATTGGGCTACGGCGGAGATGCCGAGAATGCGAATAAACACGAGCATAACACCGTCCGCAGACGCGGAATAGATCTGCGATCGGATTATAACGGTGCCTTCGGCTATCGCGGCGAGGAATATCGCTCACGCGAGCAGACCGAGGATGTAAAGCGCGCTTACCGTGCGGACGGTCTGACTCTCGCTCTGCGCGTCGTCGGAAGCGCCATACTTACGCTTGCCATTATAATATTTGAACTCTTCGGAAAGAAATTCGGCGGGGTGGTCAGCGTTGTCGACTATCCGACGGTACATATACTCGTCTCAATGCAGTTGCTTTTGTTGCTCGCGGCGATGTCGTGGCGCCAACTGACGGCGGGTCTTATAGGTATTTTCCATTTTGAGATAACTCCGCATTCCGCGGCATCCGCGGCGGTGCTCGTCGTGCTTATATATGACGCTCTGCTTGCCGCGATAACGCCGGAGGAATTCACGCTGTACAATCTACCCGCCGCGCTTTGCGTTGCGATGTCGGTCGTATATGATGTGCTCGACTACGCGCGGCAGTCGCGCGCCTTTGCGTCCCTCGGATCGTGGGATAGTTATTGCGTGCTTGAGGATGCCGATCCGGTCGCACTTGCGGCGGCGTTCGGCAATTCATCCTCTCGCGGGCGCGAGGATGCCGGCATCAACCATGCAATGCGTTTGCGTCGCGGCAGCTTTGCAGAGGGGTATTTTAAGCACACCAATTCAAAAGATCCCGCACTCGGAGCGCTCAATTATGTTATCGCTCCGGTGATAGCTCTCGCGCTGGTGATATTCTTTATTTCCGTCGCGGCGGGACGTGGGCTCGTGCCCTCGGCAAATACCTTTACGGTGATGGTGTTGGTCGCTTTGCCCGTATTCACGATGATCGGACTCATATACCCGCTTTTTGATATGACACGCGATCTGTTCGGCTCGAACCAAGTCCTTCTCGGTGCGAACGATGCCGAAAAATTTGCGGATGTCGACGCGGTTATCTTCGATGAGGAGGATGTACTCGGTCCGCGTTCGTTGCTAATAAAGCGCATAGTTCTTTGCGATGGCATAATCGCGCAGGATGTGTTCGGGGTCCTTGAAGGAGCCTCGGCTGTATTCGACAAGGCGGGCGGCGCGCTTGCCGCGGCCTTCCGCAGAGCCGCCGAGAGCAATGTTTCGGTGGATCATGATGACGAAAACGATGCCGAGATCATCCGTATAAGTGACGGCGGATTGACCGCTCGTGCCTGCGGACGTGATTATCTGATAGGCAACACGACCTTTATGGCGGTGAACGGAGTTACCGTAAATCATTCCGATTACGAATGCGACGAAGATGATGCCGGAGAGGCGGTCATGTATATCGCCGTCGATCACGAACCGGCACTGAAGCTTTATCTCAGCTATGTCATAGATGATGATTTCCGCAAGCTTGCCGCACGTCTCTCCGACGGTGGGATCTGTCCGGTCATGATCAGCAGAGATCCGAATCTTGACGACGCGTTGCTTGCGCGTCTGCTCGGCGAGCTGAAGCATCCCGTGAGAGTTATTCGCGACAAGCTTGACGGAGAGGCGGAATCGGAGACTTCGAAAGAAGGTTCCGACTCGGTAGACTCCGGGCTCGTGGCAAACGGAAGTGCTTGGACCGCTCTGGTGGGGGCGCTCTCGCTGTGCTCGAAACTGCGCCGCGTGTCTCTGCTCAACGCGCGTCTGTCGCTTGCCATAATGGCGATCAGCGTGCTTGCCGCCGCGTTTTTGGGAGCTCTCGGTATATTTGCCGGAATGAACTCGATATACGTTGCGATCTATCAGATCGTATGCGTGCTTCCCGCAATGATAACCTCAAAGCTTATGCAAAGCTGAAGCTTGGCTCAACGGCGGTGCGAAAAGCTTTTTATCGGCTTTTCGCACCGCCGTAGGTGTTGAATACAGAATTTATATATGGAGATTGATATGGTACCGGAATCTATATTAAGGTCCGTCTCAAAGCCCGGCAGATATACCGGCGGAGAGTACGGTCAGATCGTCAAGGATAAAGACAAAGTCAAGGCGAGATTTGCCTTTTGCTTTCCCGATTCCTATGAAATAGGTATGTCAAACCTCGGCGTACGCATACTTTACGGCGTGCTCAACCGCGAGGATGACATATGGTGCGAGCGCGTTTACGCTCCGTGGATAGACATGGAGGAAAAAATGCGCGAGCACGGCATTCCCCTTAGGGCGCACGAGAGCGGAGACCCGATAGCGCAATTCGATTTTATCGGCTTTACTCTGCAATATGAGATGAGCTATACGAACATTCTCAACATGCTCGATCTTGCCGGTCTGCCTCTGCGCGCCGCCGATCGCACCGACGATATGCCGCTGGTCATCGGAGGCGGCCCCTGCTCATACAACGCCGAGCCGATAGCCGATTTCTTCGATCTTTTTAACATCGGCGAGGGCGAGGAGATGCTGCCCGAGATAGTTCGTCTTTATATAAAGATGAAGGAGGAGGGAAGCTATACCCGTGCGGCGTTCCTGCATGAGGCGGCAAGAAGCATAGAGGGCGTTTATGTTCCCTCGCTTTATGATGTCACATATAACGATGACGGCACCGTGTCTGCCTACACGCCCAAATATCCGGATGTGCCGCGCACGGTGCGCAAGCGCATAGTCAAGGATCTTGACAGCATGTACTTCCCCGATAAGCTTGTGATGCCCTATCTTGAGACGGTGCAGGACAGAATAATGCTTGAGGTCTTTCGCGGCTGCATACGCGGCTGTCGCTTCTGCCAGGCGGGGATCATCTATCGACCGGTGCGTGAAAAGTCCCCCGAGGTTCTTTGTGATCAAGCCAAATGCCTTTACGAATACACGGGATATGAGGAGATATCGCTCAGCTCGCTTTCGATATCCGACTACACCGGTCTGCGCGAGCTGACCGACGGGCTTATATCCTGGACGAATGATAAAAAAGTCAGCCTGTCGCTTCCGTCGTTGCGCATAGACAGCTTTACGCGCGAGCTGATGGACAAGGTCGCATCGGTGCGCGCATCCTCCATAACCTTCGCTCCGGAGGCGGGAACTCAAAGACTGCGTGACGTTATAAATAAGAATGTGACCGAGGAGAACCTTATGAACGCCGCGGGAATTGCCTTTGCGGCGGGAAAAGAGCAGGTCAAACTGTACTTTATGGACGGTCTGCCCACCGAGACATACGAGGATCTTGAGGGAATCGCAAAGCTGGGCAAGGCGGTGATCGAAAAATACTACGCCACGCCCGAGCACAACAAGCGCCGTCAGCCGCAGGTCACGGTCAGCGTATCCTGCTTTGTGCCAAAGCCCTTTACGCCCTTCCAATGGGAGCCGCAGGACAGCTGCGAAACGCTTGAGGAAAAGCGCCTCTTTATCCGCTCCAAGATAACCGATCGCAAGATCAAATTCTCGGCGCACGATTCGGGGACCTCCCGCATCGAGGCGGTGCTGGCGCTGGGTGACAGACGCGTGGGTGCGGCGCTTGAGCTTGCCTGTCGCGAGGGCTTTCACTTTGACGCGTGGGATGAGTTCTTTGATTACGACAAATGGATAAGCGTGTTCGAGCGCTCGGGCATCGATCCCGCATTTTATGCCAACCGTCGCAGAGACACGAGCGAGGTGCTGCCGTGGGATGTGATCGATTGCGGAGTTACAAAGGAGTTTCTCATTCGCGAGCATGACAAAGCGCATGCGGGGGTGACAACGCCGAGCTGTCGTGAGCACTGCTCGGGATGCGGTGCGAACAGACTTGGAGGGGAGAGGGCTGTCTGCCCCAATTTGCAAAAATGAACGCAATGGATATAAAAGAAAAAAAGGGAATAACGCCGCCCTCCGAGCCGCGCGTGATAAGGCTCGGCTTTACCAAGCACGGCGGCATAATATATACCTCGCACCTCGACCTTCAGCGCACGGTCATGCGCATTCTTGCGCGTGCCGATCTGCCGCTTTGGTTTACGCAAGGGTTTAATCCGCATGCGAAGTTGGTGTTTGCACTGCCGCTTCCGCTCGGGTGCGCAAGCGAATGCGAGCTTATGGATATAAGGCTTGAAAACGCCGGTACCATGAGCTGTGACGAGGTACTGCGCCGCATGCGCGGGGCTACCGTGCCGGGAATAGAGTTTATCTCCTGCTATCCGGCGGTGAAAAAATTTGCCGAGATAGACGCCGCGGATTATACCATAGTCCTGCGCCTTCCGGGCGTGGGCTCGGTGTCGGCGCGCGAGCTGAAGGATATGCTGGACGAAGACGAGATAATAACGCAAAAAAAGACGAAATCCGGTGTGGCGGAGGCAAATATCGCTCCGTTGATCCGCGACGCCGATGTTGAAAATGGAAAGGACGAGCTTCTGATAAAAGTCCGCCTTGCCGCGGGAAGCCGTGAGAATCTTTCTCCCGAGCTGCTCGTCAAGGTCATACTTGAGCGCTTCGGTGTGCGCGCGCGCCGTTCGGCGCTCGGAGCGGATTACTCTGTGGTTCGCAACGCGGTATACGATACGCGCGGAAATATATTTATTTGAGAGGGTCTTAAAAATGGCGCTTTTAACGGTTGAATTCAAATCGGAGGTATTGGGGCATGAAACGCCGCTCAATATCATTCTTCCCGAGACCTGCCCCGAGGAGGATATCCCCACGGTATTTCTGCTTCACGGTATGCACGGAGACCATTCCTCGTGGTGCCGCAAAACGAGTATAGAAAGATATGCCTATAACCGCGGGCTTGCCGTGGTCATGCCCGATGGTGAGAATGGTTTTTATACCGATATGAAATACGGAAAAAAGCATTACACCTACGCCGCCGAGGAGGTGGTGGATTACACTCGCCGCATTCTGCGCCTCAGCCGCCGCCGCGAGCGCACCTTCGTTTGCGGGCTTTCGATGGGCGGCTACGGAGCCTTCAAGCTGGGACTTTCAAAGCCCGAGACCTTCTCTGCCGCGGCATCTCTGTCGGGCAGTCTTGATATTGCGAGCCATTTCGGCGAGGAGGATTGGCGGCATGATGCCGAGATGATCTGGGGCGAAGACTGCGACACGAGCTTCCCGGGCGGCGACAGCGATCTTTTTGCATTGCTGGAGCGCTTTTCGGCAGACCCCGCGCTTCCGCGCACGCGTCTTTATGCCGCGTGTGGGACCGAGGATTATCTTTTCCCTTCAAACGAAAAATTCCGTCTTGCGGCGTTGTCATCCGAGCTCGAATTCAGATACGAGACCGACCGCGGTGCTCATACGTGGGCATTTTGGGATAAATACGTCACTCATGCGCTGGATTTCTTCCTTGAAAAGCTTTGATCGGCGTTCGTATCATTCCTGCCATTGGGCGGGAGCATGGCGGAAAATGTCGAAAAATAATTGATTTTGATATTGCATTCGGTCACCCGTTGGTGTATAATTAATTTGTATTTTGTTTCTTCACGGAAGGAAGCGGCAGCTCATGTATAAAACAGGATTTGACAACGATAAGTATCTTAAGCTTCAATCATCGCACATACGCGAACGAATAGCCGAGTTCGGCGGCAAGCTGTATCTTGAATTCGGCGGCAAGCTTTATGATGACAACCACGCTTCGCGCGTGCTTCCGGGCTTTGCGCCGGACAGCAAGCTGCGCATGCTGTTGGAGCTTAAGGAGCAGGCGGAGATAATGATAGTCATCAACGCCGGAGACATTGAAAAGAATAAAAAGCGCGGCGACCTCGGCATCACATATGACGAGGATGTTTTGCGGCTTATCGATGTTTTTCGCCATTTCGGATTGTATGTGGGCAGTGTGGTGCTTACGCGCTATGAGTCACAGCCGGCGGCGCGTGCCTTCCGCGACAAGTTGAATTCGCTCGGGGTTCCGGTATACCGCCATTATTCGATAGACGGATACCCCTCTAACGTAGCAAAGATAATCAGCCCCGAGGGCTACGGTAAGAACGATTGGATAGAGACCACGCGTCCGCTGGTGGTGGTTACGGCACCCGGTCCCGGCAGCGGAAAGATGGCTGTCTGCCTGTCTCAGATATACAACGACAACGTTCGCGGAATAAAATCGGGATACGCAAAGTTCGAGACCTTCCCGGTCTGGAACCTACCGCTGCGCCATCCGGTGAATATAGCCTATGAGGCGGCGACCACCGACCTTGCGGACGTTAATATGATAGACCCCTTCCATCTTGAGGCGTATGGCGTGACCACCGTGAATTATAATCGCGATATAGAGATATTCCCGGTCGTTTCCGCCACTCTTGAAATGATACTCGGCAAATGTCCGTACAGATCCCCCACCGATATGGGAGTTAACATGGCGGGCTTCTGCATAACCGACGACGAGGCGGTGCGCGATGCCGCCAAGCAGGAGATAATCCGCCGCTATTACAACGCGCTTTGCGAGCAAAAACGCGGCAACATCGGCGCTGATATCGTG
The DNA here is from genome assembly GCA_964590755.1 of uncultured Ruminococcus sp. Classification (GTDB taxonomy): domain Bacteria; phylum Bacillota; class Clostridia; order Oscillospirales; family CAG-272; genus CAG-390. The sequence goes on from CAZPYK010000002.1 coordinate 43,878, forward strand.
TACAAGCATGAGATGCAGTTGAAGCAGGTGGGGTTATCAAGCGCGGATCGTCCCGTCATTGCCGCCGCACTTGCCAAAAAGGAGCAGACCGGCGAGCCTGCCGCGGCTATAGAGCTGCCCGACGGAAGGATAATTACCGGAAAAACTTCAAAGCTTTTGGGCGCGACTTCGGCGATGCTCATGAATGCGCTCAAGGCGTTGGCGGGCATCGACGATGCCATGAATCTTATCGCTCCGGCGATCATAGAGCCGATTCGCAGCTTGAAACTCGATTATCTGGGCAACCACAACCCGAGACTTCATACCGACGAGGTGCTCATAGCGCTCTCTGTCTGCGCGGTCACATCTCCCGCCGCGGAGCTTGCGATAAGACAGCTGTCAAAGCTTCGCGGCTGCGAGGCGCACTCCACCGTTATTCTTTCTCAAGTGGATGAAAATCTGCTCAAAAAGCTCGGCGTGAATGTTACGTACGAGCCGGTATATCAGACAAAAAAGCTGCATCATAAGAATTAACGAAACGGTCGCAGCTATCCGAAAAGCACATCCGACGGCACGTACCGCGAAGTATATGGTCGGTGAAAAGATCAAACGGGCTGTCTCGCTAACTTGAGACAGCCCGTTTGTTAAATATATGCTTGATTCCGATGCGTCGGTGCTTCAGCTGTGCTGTTCCGCGTACTGCTTGAGTGCGCGCGCCAGCTGGTCGGGACATGAGGTGGGCTTGCTTCCGCAGCGTATGCCCTCAAGGCGCTTTATTGCCTCGTCAACGCTCATGCCGCGCACCAGAGCGCAAACGCCCTGCGTGTTGCCGGAGCAACCGCCGACAAAGGCGGCATCTGCGACCGTGTTCTTTTCGGTGTCGATGTCAAGTCTGATCTCGCGTGAGCAGGTTCCTTGCGTTTTGAATGTGATGTGTTCCATGCTTTTTATATTCCTTCCTTTAGATAGCAATGTATTTGCGGCTTATATCATGCCGAGCAAGCGATAGCTGTCGGACAGGAAGCTCTCAAGCTCGGAGGCGCTCAGCTTCTTCTGCGCCAGCAATGCCAAACGATAGATGTATGACGCATAAATGTCGGTGTTGGCGTCCTCGGCGTTCATAAGCTCATGCAGTCTTGAATAAGCGGCGGACGCGGAATTGAGTGAGAGCGTGCATTCGACGGGAAAATCCGGCGCATCCTCTCCGGGAGCGGCATAAAGCTTCATCATATCCCCGAAGCGGCGGCTCTCTTCGCTTACCGTCAGTATCGCGGGTATTTGATCGTTTTTGAGCGCCTCCGCCTTGACGGTGAGCTTTTCATCTCCCGAAACCTTGCGGAAGAGCTTGGTCAGCGGGGCGTCGTCCTCAAGCTTGCCCTCGCCGTCGGCGGAGGCAGTCTTCAGTGCGTCGTCGATTCCCGCGTCGACACGAATGAATTTGACATCTCCGCGGTATTGCTCGACCGAAGCCATAAACTGCGTGTCGATGGCAAGATCGTAGATTGCGGGTTCGATACCCTCGGCGCGGAACATGGATATATATTGTGCTTGAAGCGCCGTGTCGGAGGTATAATAGATCTTGCCCTCGTGCTTCTCCTTCGCGGCTTCAAGATATTCCGCGAAGGTCTGCGGCTTGCCCTCGGTAAGGCGTATGAGCAGAGAATCCTTTACTCGGTCGAAGAATTTGCGGTCGCGCAGGCAGGCGTATTCGATGAATATGCGGATATCCGGATATACCTTTTCATATTTTTCGCGCTCGTTGCCGGCAAGCGAGCAGAGTTTGTCCGCCACTTTTTTGACGATGTGAGCCGAGACCTTTTTCACATATGCGTTATCCTGAAGATAACTGCGCGAAACGTTCAGCGGCAGTTCGGGGCAGTCGATGGCTCCTCTGAGCATCAGGAGATATTCGGGAATGACCTCCTTGATGTTGTCTGCCACAAAAACTTGATTGTAATAGAGCTTTACCTGACCCTCAAGATTTTGATATTCACTGTTGAGCTTGGGGAAGAAGAGTATGCCCTTGAAATTGAGCGGATAGTCGGCGTTGATGTGGATCCAGAAAAGCGGATCGTTTGCGTCGAGGAAAAGCTTGTGATAGAATTCGTTATACTGCTCGGGCGTGATTTCGGAGGGATTCTTGCACCAAAGCGGAACGATGTCGTTCAGCGGCTTCGGCTCGGAAGCGTGGCAATGCTCGCACTCATCACCATCCGCATGCTCGTGCTCATGCTCGTGCTCGTGCTCACACTCACAGGTGTCCTCCTCGGTGTCGACAAAGTAGATCGGCACCGGCATGAAGGAGCAATAACGGTCGAGCACCGTGCGCAGGCGTGAGGCGTCAAGATATTCCTTTTCATCCTCGGAAACATGCATTATGACCTCGGTGCCGCGCTTGTCGCGGTCTCCGTCGGTGATCTCGTATTCTCCCGCCTCGTTGCAGACCCAGTGCACCGCGCCCTCTCCGGTATACGAGCGGGTGTTGACCTCCACCGTGTCGCTGACCATGAACGAGGAATAAAATCCGAGACCGAAGTGACCTATGATGCCGTTTGAGTTGTCACCGTTCTCGTATTTTGCGACAAAATCGAGTGCTCCCGAAAGCGCGATCGAGCAGATATATTTCTCAAGCTCTTCGCGCGTCATTCCGATGCCGTTGTCTTCAACGGTTATCGTTCCTGCGGTCTTGTCGAGAGTTACGGTGATGCGCCAATCGGTCTCGTCGATCTTGGCAACCCCGAGCGAATCGAGGCGACGCAGCTTCGTTATCGCGTCGGATGCGTTCGACACTATCTCGCGCATGAAAATATCCTTGTCCGAATAGAGCCATTTCTTGATTATCGGAAATATATGCTGTGTTTCGACCGAAATGCCGCCCTTTACGGATGAGCTGTTCTTAACATCTTCTGACATGATATCATCTCCGTTTGTTTTTAAATTATTTGTATGCTATTATAAGGACACACTATTACAGTTAATATTGTATCACCGATTTGTGAACTTTGATATATTAATTATTTGCTTTTATGTTTAAAAAATATTTTGGAGGTGCCGAATATGCGTTTGTGGCACGGAAGACCGATGGCTGTTGTCGGAAGCGCGGCGATCTGCGCCGCGCTTTGCGGATATTATCTTGTTGCTTGGGCAAAGCTTTGGATAGCCGCGGCTCTTGCGGCGTTATTGCTTGCGGCACTCATCCTAAGACTTACAAAGAGTATAAGCGCACGTCGTGCCGTCACATGTGTGCTTGCCGCGGGTGCCGCTCTTGTCGTGCTTTGGCGCGCTTTTTGCTATTTTGATATTCGTTACTCGGATGTGTCTGCATTGTGCGGCGAGGAGCACGCCTTTGTCGCAGAGGTGACTGCGGTACACAGCACATCCGGCTACGGTACGTCATATGAGACCGAGGTGCTTTCGGTCGACGGCAGGGAGGAGCGATTCGGCGCTATGCTTTACTGCGAATATGCCGCCGATCATAAGGTCGGACATACCGTTTATTTTAAATCGACGCCGACCCTTCCCGAAAAGAGCGCGACCTATGACAGCGAGCTGCGCTATCTTGCCAAGGGGATGTTTTTGGATCTTACGATAGAATCGGAGAGCGCCTGCACCACACTTGCGGAGCAAGCGTCCGATCCCATCAAGGCGTATATGAGCGAGCTTCGCATGCGCCTTGCGTTTCTCTTGTCCGATTCGGTCGGCGGGGAGGAGGGTGCGCTTGCTTGTGCCATGCTGCTCGGGTATCGCGACGGCGTGAGCGACGCGACCGAGCGGGATCTTTCGCGCGCGGGTGTTTCGCATCTTTTGGCGCTCAGCGGCTTGCATCTTTCGATACTTGTCGGATCGGCGGGACTTTTGCTTGATAAGGTGCGCATGCCAAAGCTTGCAAAGGTCATGCTTCTTTGCGCTTTTATCATCTTTTATCTGCTTCTGACCGGAGCCGCTCGCTCCACCGTCCGCGCGGCGGTCATGACGGTGCTGGTCTTTGCGGCGTATTGGTTCGGAACGGGCGGAGACGGTGTGAGTTCGGTCTTCTTTGCGGCGACACTTATACTTTCCGTGTCTCCCGCCGCTATCCTCGACGCCAGATTTTTGCTCTCCTTTTCCGCAACGCTCGGAATAACCGCCTTTGTGCCGGAATACGAGCGTTGGTCGCAGGCGCGGCTCAAAGCTTGGGCAGAGGAAAAAAGCGAACGTGCGGTGCGCGTTATGCGGGCGGTATTTTCAATTCTCGGTGCTTTGCTGACTTGCCTTGCGGCAAACTGTCTTACGCTCGTTATCATTTGGCACGTCTTCGGCAGGTTTCCGCTTGCCGCGCCCATTTCAAATCTTTTGGTCACTCCGCTTGCGGGCTTGCTTTTAACTTTGTCGCTGCTTTGCTTGATCTTTTCCGCGTTCCTTCCGCCGATCGGCGGCGTGTTCGCGCTCGCCGTCAAGCTTTTGGCACGCTTTGCGCTCGACATCTGTGCCGCGATATCGGATATCCGTGGGATCGTTATGTCGCTTGAATACGATTTTGTGCCTTATATCATAGTTGCCTTTACCGCGGTGATGCTTCTGCTGCTCGGTGTAAAGCTCAGGCATAAGCTCGTCTGCGTGCTGCCTCCGGTCGCCGCAGTGGCTGCGTTTGTCGTTTGCTTTTCTTTGAGCGGAGTATTTTATGCGGATGCGCCCAAGACCGCGGACGTTATTTCCCGCGACGGTGACGAGGCGATAGTCATAACCTCATGCGGCAGCACCGTTTTGATCGACATAGGCAACGGCTCGTACGGCACACTGTATGCGGCGCTCGCCAAAGCCGAATCGGACGGCGCAACAGAAGTGGAGGCACTGATGCTTACTCATTATCACAGGCGGCATATAGCGAGTGTGACAAGGCTTTTGACCTCCGAAAAGGTTCGTCGCGTGTGGATGCCGTACCCCGAGACCTATGACGACGCGGGGATAATGGCGAGGATATTCGAGATCGCCGCAAGAGAGGGCGCGGAGTGCGCGATCTATCGCTCGGGTGAGGCTATGCTCTGCTTCGGAGATGTCAGAATATCCTCAGACGGTATCGTGCGGCTCTCCCGTTCGACTCATCCGGTGATAAGACTCACCGTTGACAGCGGAGCGGGCAGGCTGGATTATATCGGAGCTTCGGCGTGGGAGGCAAAGACCGTCTCCGCGGTGTCTGAGGCGGATACGGTGATCTTCGGTGCGCACGGACCGAAAATAAAAAGCGCGTCGACCCTGCTTCCCGGCGAGAATGTGCGTGAGATCCTGCTTGTGGGAGACGCCTCCGCGCGAGCTTTTGTTGTCGGAATGGGCGAGGATCGGCTCGCGAGCATCGCGAATGTCGATACGGTTTTGTTTCCGGATGACCGCGAAGACAAAAACAGCGTAATGCTTTTTAAACAAAGCATTGCACGGAATATGCGATAAAAACAAAAAACTGCCGAAAATCGCACGAATGTGTTGACACGGTGAATTTTATCTGATATAATAAACACGTCGTGAGGCACCGCCCACGATACATATTCATAAACAGTTTTGCTTATATATCCTCTGTAATAAGGTCAGAAAGTCTCTACCGGATAACCGTAAATCGTCCGACTATAAGAAAAACACGAATTGTTTGTTGCTGTCGTCACTTTCGGCAGTGGTGTTCGTGGAGTAGGTGGTGCTTCTTGATCTTTGGCGGATATATGAGCGGCGTTGCCGCTCTTTTTGTTTTGCGGCAATTGTTCGGTCTTCCGACGCGAGACGGTCGCGTTGCAAATATTATATTTTTTGGAGGAATCAAAAATGATTCGCAAATCTTTATCGCTCATTATCGCAGCTCTTATGCTTGTCGGTGTCTGTGCCGCTCTTGTCTCCTGCGGCGACACGAATACCGATCTTAAGGTAGGCTTCATCTTCCTGCATGATGAAAACTCCACCTACGACCTCAACTTCATCAACGCCGCCGACGAAGCCTGCCAGGCTCTCGGCCTCAAGAAGGCTCAGTACATCTACAAGACCAACGTTCCCGAGGGTCAGGAGTGCTATGACGCTGCCGTCGACCTTGTCGAGCAGGGCTGCTCCATCATTTTTGCCGACAGCTTCGGACATGAGGATTATATAATCGAGGCGGCAAAGAAGTATCCCGAGGTGCAGTTCTGCCACGCGACCGGAACACGCGCTCATACCGAGGGTCTTTCCAACTATCACAACGCCTTTGCTTCCATCTACGAGGGTCGTTACCTCGCCGGCATCGCCGCGGGTATGAAGCTTAACGAGATGATCGCCAACGGTGAGTTCACCGCCGACGAGGCTAAGATCGGCTATGTCGGTGCCTTCACCTACGCAGAGGTTATCTCGGGCTACACCTCATTCTTCCTCGGTGCTCGCTCTGTCTGCCCCACCGCCACTATGGAAGTGACCTTCACCGGTTCTTGGTACAACGAGGCTGCCGAAAAGGAAGCCGCCAATAAGCTCATTGCCAGAAACTGCAAGCTTATAAGCCAGCACGCCGACTCGATGGGCGCTCCCACCGCTTGCGAATCAAACGGCATTCCCAACGTTTCCTACAACGGTTCCACCGTTTCCGCTTGCCCCACCACCTTCATCGTTTCCTCCAGAATCAACTGGGCTCCTTACTTCAAGTACGCCATTGAGTGCGTTATTGACGGCAAGACTATCGACACCGACTGGACGGGCACACTTTCCACCGAGTCTGTTCTTCTCACAGAGGTAAACACCAAGGCTGCGGCTGCCGGAACACAGGAAGCCATCGATGCCGCAAAGGCAAAGCTGATCGACGGTACTCTTAAGGTGTTCGACACCTCCACATTCACCGTCGGCGGTCAGAAGCTTGACAGCTACCTGGCCGATGTCGACTTCGACACCAACTATGAAAAGGACACCGAGGTCATCAGCGGCGGTGCATTTGAGGAATCCAAGCATCGTTCCGCTCCTTACTTCGATCTTGAGATCGACGGCATCACTCTGCTTGACAGAAATTACGGCTGATAATTTGTTATAAAATATCGGGACTGTCGTAGGCTTGACGGCGCATGGTCGACAAGCTGCGACAGTCCTTGAATTGATTTTTCGGAATAAACAGATCTTTTAAATATTTTCGGAGGAGCTCGTGGAAAACAATATTGCTCTTGAGCTGAGAGGCGTTACCAAACGCTTTGGGCATGTGGTAGCCAACAAAAATGTCGATCTCACGGTGAAAAACGGCGAGATACTTGCCATTTTGGGTGAGAACGGAAGCGGCAAGACCACACTTATGAATATGATAGCCGGTATATATTATCCGGACGAGGGGTCTATTCTCATCAACGGCGAGGAGGTCACCATCAGCTCGCCCAAGGATGCATATAAATACAGAATCGGAATGATACATCAGCATTTTAAGCTTGTTGATGTTTTCAGCGCCACCGAAAATATCATACTCGGAATAAACGACGGGCAGCGCTTTGACAAAAAAGAAGCTCGCCGCCGTGTTGTCGAGATAACCGAAAAATACGGCTTCGTTATCGATCCCGACCGCAAGATATACGAGATGTCGGTCTCGGAAAAGCAGACGGTCGAGATAATAAAGGTCCTTTACCGCGGCGCGGATATACTTATACTTGACGAGCCAACGGCGGTGTTGACGCCGCAGGAGACTCAACGTCTTTTCGACGTTTTGCGCCGCATGCGTGCCGACGGAAAGGCGATCATAATCATAACTCACAAGCTTCATGAGGTGCTCTCTCTCTCCGATCGCGTGGCTGTTCTGCGCAAGGGAGAGTATATCGGAACGGTCGATACTGCCGCGACCGATGAGAGCGGGCTCACCGAGATGATGGTGGGCAAAAAGATAAGTCTTAATATTGAAAGAAAAGAGCCCCAAAATACCGCCGACCGACTTGTTGTGCGCGGGCTTAACTGCCGCAACAAGGAGGGCGTGCCGGTGCTGAGCGATGTAAGCTTTACGGCGCGCGCGGGTGAGATACTGGGCATTGCCGGTATCGCCGGAAGCGGTCAGCGCGAGCTGCTTGAGTCCATTGCGGGTCTGCAGGCGCTTGAAACGGGCGAGATAATATATAACGACCCGAAGACCGGGGAAGCGGAGGATCTGCGCAACAAGACTCCGCTGCAAATAAGAAATCTGGGTGTCAGGCTTTCCTTTGTTCCCGAGGACAGACTCGGCATGGGACTTGTCGGAAACATGGATATCACCGACAACATGATGCTGAGAAGCTATCGGCGCGGAAAGACGATGTTTCTTGAACGCAAAAAGCCGCACGACCTTGCCGAACGCATAGTCGAGGAGCTTGAGGTGGTCACGCCCGATCTTTCGACGCCGGTGCGTCGACTTTCGGGCGGAAATGTGCAAAAGGTGCTGGTCGGCAGAGAGATATCCTCTCGTCCCACGGTGCTGATGGCGGCATATCCCGTGCGCGGACTTGATATCAACTCATCCTATCTTATTTACAACCTCCTTTCAAAGCAAAAGGAGAACGGCGTTGCCGTGATATTCGTGGGTGAGGATCTTGACGTGCTGGTCGAGCTTTGTGACCGCATAATGGTAGTTGCCGACGGTCGCGTGACCGGAATGCTTGACGGCAGACAGACGACAAAGGAAGAGATAGGTCTTTTGATGACCAAGACCGATCGGAGAGGAGAGGACCATGAATAAGAGCAAAACAGGTGTGACGGCGTCCGAGCACAAGGGACATGAGCCGCTCTTTCACATAGTCAAGCGCGATGCCATGCCGTGGTATCATTCATGGATGATACGCGGGATCGCGGTCGCGGCGGCGCTGGTGCTGAGTGCGCTGGTGACGGTGCTTCTTACCGGCGAAAACCCGATCTCCGTTTATGTAACGATGATCAAGGGCAATTTTGCCACCAAAACGCGTATATGGAATATGCTTCAAAGCCTTGCGATGCTGCTTTGCGTGTCGCTGGCGGTCGCTCCCGCTTTCAAAATGCGATTTTGGAACACCGGTGCCGAGGGGCAGGTGCTGGCGGGAGGACTGGCAACAGCCGCTTGCATGATTCTGCTGGGCGGAAAGATACCCAATGCCTTGCTTTACGTGATAATGATCGTTGCCGCGATAGCCGCGGGTGCGATATGGGCGGTGATCCCCGCCATATGCAAGGCGCAATGGAACACCAATGAGACTCTGTTTACACTTATGATGAACTACGTTGCCACGCAGCTGGTCTCCTATTTCGTTATGGTGTGGGAGGTTCCGAAGGGCTCGGGTAAGGTCGGCATCATCAATCAAGCCACTCACGACGGATGGTTGCCCAAGCTGTTCGGAAATGATTACCTTTTGAACATCGTCATCGTTTTCGTTCTGACGGTGCTGGTCTACATCTATCTTAAATACAGCAAGCACGGATACGAGATATCGGTCGTCGGCGAGAGCGAAAACACCGCAAGGTATATCGGCATAAATGTTAAAAAGGTCATAATCAGAACGATGCTGCTGTCGGGTGCGCTTTGCGGCGTGGCGGGCTTGCTGCTCGTCGGTTCCACCAACCACACCATAACCACCACGATAGCCGACGGGCGAGGCTTTACCGCGATAATGGTCGCTTGGCTTGCAAAGTTCGATCCGATATATATGATATTGACGTCATTCTTGCTGGTCTTCCTTGATAAGGGCGCCAATGAGATATCCACCGTTTTTCGTCTCAATCAGTCCTTTTCGGATATAATGGCGGGAATAATCCTGTTCTTTATTATAGGAAGCGAATTCTTTATCAATTATCGGGTGGTTTTCCGTCATTTGCAGAAGGAGGAGAAGTAAATGTTCAGCTTAACGATGATAATTACATTTATTCAGCGTTCGATAGTGCAGAGCATTCCGCTCCTGCTCGGTTCGACGGGTGAGATACTTACCGAAAAATCCGGAAATCTGAATCTGGGTATTCCCGGTATCATGTATGTCGGCGGCATCAGCGGAGTTATCGGCGCGTTTCTCTATGAGAATTCACTTGCCTCGCGTGAGGATATAAACGCGGTGCTTGCGATCTTGATCCCGCTCGTCTGCTCGATAGTCGGCTCGTTGCTGATGGGTCTGCTTTATTGCTTCCTTACCGTAACGCTTCGCGCAAACCAAAATGTTACCGGTCTTGCCATAACAACCTTCGGCGTGGGCTTTGGAAACTTTTTCGGCGCCTCCATTGTGAAGCTGACAAAAAGCGAGATCCCCTCGGTCGCGCTGACCAACACCAGCCGCTTTTTCACCGCCAAGCTTCCTTTTGCCGAAAAGCTGGGGTGGTTCGGCGATATATTCCTATCATACGGCTTCATGACGTACATGGCGATAATAATTGCGCTTGTCGTAGCGCATGTGCTCAAGAGAACGCGCGTCGGCCTTGAGTTGCGAGCGGTGGGAGAAAGCCCCGCCACGGCAGATGCCGCGGGCATAAATGTTGTTAAATACAAATATTTTGCCACCTGCATAGGCTGTATCATTGCGGGACTCGGCGGACTTTACTATGTAATGGACTACGCCAACGGGGTATGGTCGAACGAGGGCTTCGGCGACCGCGGATGGCTTGCCATTGCGCTTGTCATATTTGCGCTTTGGAAGCCGGATACCGGTATACTCGGTTCATTCCTGTTCGGTGCGCTGTATATAGTTTATAACTATATTCCGGGTCTCGGACTCAGCACTCAAGAGCTCTTCAAAATGCTGCCGTACGTGGTTACCATAGTGGTGCTGGTCGTTATCAGCATGCGCAAAAAGCGCGAGAGCCAGCCGCCCGCCGCGCTCGGAGCGTCCTATTTCAGAGAAGAAAGATAATATTTCCGTTTCGGTCGAAAAGACAAGCCGGCGACATCCGAACATTATCGGGTGTCGCCGGCTAAATTTTTTTTAAAAATGTCGTTTTTCTATTGACAACATAACAATGTTATGGTATAATCTTGGCATAACATCGTTACGTAACATTGTTAACCTAAAAAACATGAGTGAGGTGAAGCATGAACGAGGATCTGATCACCAAAAGGGAGCTTCTTGAAAAATACGGCATTTCCTACGGTGCGCTTTACCGTTGGAAGCGTATGGGGCTCATCCCGGAGGAGTGGTTTATAAAGCGTGCGGTATCGACGGGGCAGGAGACCTATTTCGATCGTGCGACGATAACCGAGCGCATAGACACGATAATCAAACTCAAGGACAGCATGTCGCTTGAAGAGATAGCCGTTCAACTCGGCGCGCAAAACGGCATGCAGCGGCGGTCGGGCGTGCAGTTGAAGCTTGTGTGGCGGTCGGGAGAGCGCACGGTCGCGCTTGAAGAATTGGAGGGTGTTTTTTTGATAGACCCTCAGGGGGAAACGACCGACATCACCGAAATGATCAAGAATAATCATCGTGAGCCGAATCTGAAAAACGGGTCGTTTTTCAGACGTTGAGTTTGCGGCATTCGTGCCAAAACGGCGGCACGAATGGGCTGTCGTTTTGAGACAGCCCCGGGGCTTTAGACAAAATAAACGGTCTCACCGGAGCGCCGAAAGTTTTCGCCCGCCTTTTTCAAAAGGCGGTGCAGTCAAGGGCGCAGAGCCCTTGTCGCGCTCCGCAGAGCGCGAAACTCTATTGGCGTTTCTCTTTTGTTAACTTTTCTCTTTGCGCCTGTGGTGTCAAAGAGAAAAGTGGCTGAAGACTTTATGCATTTTTAATATTGCGTATCTTTTGTCTACAGTCTGCGACGAATTTCATTCGTCGAGTTCGATTTTAGGGGCGCGTATTACGTTAGTAAGACAGCCCCATGCACAAACTCACATTATCCATTTATAATAAGAAAGGAATTACAATAAAAATGAACGATCTCAAAATAAGCGGCGCCGGAAGCTTCGGCGGCGGAGAATTTGAAAATGTAAAGATCAGCGGCTCTGGGCGTGTTAACGGCGATCTTGTCTGCCAAAGCTTCGCTGCATCCGGCTCGGCAAGGATATGCGGGAGCATCAAATGCAAGGGCTTTGCCTGCTCCGGCGCGACAAAGGTGGGGGGAAATGTTGAATGCGACGGCAAAATGGCATTGTCCGGCTCCTCGGCAATCGGCGGAGCTGTGCGCGCGGACGAGCTTCGCTCGTCGGGGGTACTGTCGGCGGGTCAAGGCTTGATCGTGCGCGAGCTGCGCTCCTCCGGCGTTTTCGAGGTGACCGGGGATGTGTCCGCAGAGAGGGCTTGCATCAGCGGGAGGATCAAAATAACGGGTCTTTTGAATGCCGAAAGCGTTGAGATAGCGGTGACCCAGGGCACACGCTGCGAGATAGATCAGATCGGCGGCAATAATATAGAGATAAAATATCTGCCTCGTGAAGATATCGCATTTCGGATTTTCGGATACAAAGAGAAGACGCTCGCACGTGTTTCGTCCATTGAGGCGGACACGGTGAACGTCTCCTGCGCGGAGGTTGGGACTGTCCGCGCCATCGACTGCACTGTGGGCGACGGCTGCGTTATCGATACCGTTGAATACAGCGGGACGCTCACGGTCAGCGAGACGGCAACGATCAAGAATATCGTCAAGCTTTGAAGAGGCACAGCCTCGGAAAGAGCCGAAATCCGACGCGAGAAGAAAAGGAAAGGGTACGCTGATCGACATGAAGAAAAAGACGACCGCATACGGCATACTGCTTGCCGTTTTGGCAGCGGCGCTTTACGCCGTGAATTCACCGTTTTCTAAGCTATTGCTTGAATATGTGCCGTCAACCCTGATGGCGGGCATACTGTATATCGGTGCCGGTCTCGGTATGGGTGTGATAGCCTCGGTTCGTCGCGCACGAGGTTCACGGAGAACCGAGGAGAGGATCACAAAGGCGGATCTTCCGTACACGGTGGCAATGATAGTTTTGGATATCGCCGCGCCGATCCTGTTGCTGTTGGGGCTGTCCCATACTACTGCGGCGAACGCATCCCTGCTTAATAATTTTGAGATCGTTGCGACCGCGATCATCGCCTTGATGATATTTAAGGAGAAGATCTGCGCTCGTCTGTGGCTCGGTATTCTGTTCGTTACCGCGTCCTGCGCACTGCTCTCGTTTGAGGATATTTCAAGCTTCGGTTTTTCGTCGGGGTCGTTGTTTGTTCTTCTTGCCTGCGTGTGTTGGGGTGTTGAGAATAATTGCACGAGAAAGCTGTCGGCAAAGGATCCGCTTGAGATAGTTCTTTTAAAGGGCATCTTTTCGGGCCTCGGCTCGGTCATCATCGGCTTGTGTCTCGGGGAGCGTGTTACGGCACCGTGGAGCGTGTTTGCCGTTCTCGGCGTGGGATTTGTAGCATATGGGTTGAGCATATTTTTCTATGTCTACGCGCAGAGGATACTCGGCGCGGCGAGAACGAGCGCATATTACGCGATAGCGCCTTTTATCGGCACACTTTTGTCGCTCGTGATCTTCCGCGAGCTTCCGCCGTATACATATTTTGCGGCACTCGGCTTGATGATCGTCGGCGCATGGCTTTGTTCAAGCGATGAACCGCTCATCCGAAAGCGGAAAGGCAAACGAAAATGACTTTCGTGCCTCGTCATCTGTGTGGAAAAACGAAGTTTTTGACGCATCACATCGCAGGATCGTTTTTGTCCGTTGAACTCGATTTTCGGGGGCTGTCTCACGGTAGCGAGACAGCCCCCCGTTTTTTTATTCATATTTTGCGGAACGCTCCGCGCTCAAGTCGCATATTGTGTGTGTTTTCTTAAAATTTTCCGCTTCTGCCGCCGTGAGAAGCACCCGAGGAGCTTGTGTGCGATCTGCTGCCACCGCCACCGCCTCCCGAGCTGCTTTGAGCGCGCGGGGTCTTGGAGACCGTGCTGTAAAGATATCGGTCGATGCTTTGAGTCAGCGTAAAGCTGCCTCGGCGCACATAGTCGGCGGCCTGCTCACGGCGGCGAATGTTGCTCATCTTTGACTTCATGACTGCAAGCCAAACAAAGCCTATCACCATGGCTGCCGCGAGCACGCCGAGAAAGCAAAGTGCGCATTCGGCGAGATAAGTTGAATAATATCCGCCGCTTACGTCGCCGCCGAGGGCTTCGGATAACGCTTTGAATATTCCCGCGAAGGAGTAGGAACTATACTCGTCGGGGATCCTTTCCTCTACCCAATAGCCGCCGATCTCGGAATTATAGCTGTTTCGCCATGCGTCGGCGTTCTCGGTCTTGCTCTGCTCGTATGCTTCGACAGCATCAAGGCAGCTTCGGGTAAGCTTCACAAATGAGAGCGCGGCGGCGCTGTAATCGTCCTCGCGCAGATATTCGACCACCGTGTCGGTCAGCTTGTCAATCCTTTGATCCTCGTTGAAGAGCCCGATCGCGTTACCGCTTGTTGACACGGCATAATCGCGGTATTCAGTGCTGATGAGCAGAAGTATTTCGTCGGAGTTGAGTGAGAAAAGGCTGTCGTACAGATCGTCGGCATATGCCTCGGCGGTCTTGAAGTCGAGCGATCGGACGGTGGCAACATAGACGTTAAAGCCGTGATCGCGCTTTATCTCTGCGGCAAGCTCGTCGATCTGTTCCTCAATATATGCGCTTATTATGTCTGCCTCGTCGGATACCCACGTGTGGCTATCCGCTGCCGCAGCGGGGATGCAAATGAGAGAGAAGAGCAGAGCGAGCAGCGTTGTGATGCTTACGGCTGTAATGCTTTTTTTGAATTTCATTTTCATCCCCTCCGATCAAAGCAGAAATACGAGCAGGGTGCCTATCAACGCGGCGACCGCGGAGACGATGCCCCAGTATTTCCAATATTTTCGGCGATCGACCGGCAGGCTTCCGATGAATCTGCCCGTCTGACCGTTCATGGCAAAGGTATACAGCTTGCCGCGATATTCGGTATTCAACAGCCAGACCGGAAGCAGCGCATAGCGTATCGACTGATCGCGCAGCTTGATATTCGTGCTTTGCGGAATGCAGGAGGCATAACCCTTTACGGTTGAGGTGAGCGCCGCGGCGGTGCTCTTTTTTATGCGCTCGTTGGCACGCGCCGAGCTCTCGGCGGCTCCGACATCATATTTATCGGCAAAATATCCGGCAAGATACGGGGAAGCGAAGTCGGTGAGTTCGGAATAGTCGAAGGGCTCAAGCGCTTCCATGTATGTATCGTCCATCTTTTTCGAACCGTCGACGGGTACACGGTCGAAGCCTATCGAGCCGGAGCGCACGACCTGAAAATGAGAGGTCCGCGTGTAATGATACGAGCTGTCGGACCAGTGGCTGACACGGGTGGCGCGGAAGCTCATTGAGGCATCGGCGTCTGCGTTAAAGAGCCAAAAGGGAACATACACCCCTTGAATGCTGTTTATCCTGTTCTCGGATCGGAAGGAATCCGGAAGCAGTTTTTTGCCCTTCATGAATTTTTTGAGAGCTTCCTTAGCCCCTTCCTTGTCTATTTTGAACGGTATGACATAGTCGGGACGAAGCGAACCGCTGAATTTTTGTGTGATTATAACGTTATTTCCGCAAAATGGGCACACTGTGGCAGCGGTGTTGGCATCGCCTATCACCTCGCCGCCGCAGGAGGCGCAGACGTATGAGACCATATTCTCGGTCTCGTTCTCTCCCCACGTGCCGTTTCCGCTTTCGGTGCCGTATTCCTCCCACTCGGGAGTGTTGTCCTCGGTGGCGCGTTGATTTTCGTCAAATTCGCGCAGAGTCTCTGCTTCGAATTCGGTGTCGCAATACGGACAGCGCAGCTTTTGAAGCTTGCTGTCGAATTCTATGGCACCGCCGCAGCATGGACATTTATATTGAAGCATTGTGCTGTCTGCCATTGGTGGATCCCTTTCCGCTTTGATCGATCAAGCTGATAAACATATTATAAATATATTATACATTATTCGCGCCGATTTGGCAAGAGATTTTCGTTCGTCGCGCGATTTTTTTGCATTCGGATCGCTTTTTTGTCGAATTCATGAAAAAATCAGCACCGCGTCACACGATGATTACAGCTTTTTTGCGTGAAACGGCGACAGTTCATAAAATGTTTATATTTTCGTGTTATACTGTAGTATGTGTCATGATCTAAAAAGAAAGGAACACTTTTTTATGATTAAAATATCTCATCTGGTCAAGAACTACGGCTCTTTTTGCGCCGTGGACGATATCAGCTTTGAGGTGAAGAAGGGTGAGGTCATTGGCTTTCTCGGTCCGAACGGCGCGGGGAAAAGTACGACAATGAACATCATCACGGGATATCTTTCCTCCACCTCCGGAAGCGTCACGATCGGAGGTGTTGATATACTCGATGATCCGCTTAATGCCAAACGCCTGATCGGGTATCTGCCCGAGCAGCCTCCGCTTTATCCCGACATGACGGTTGAGGAATATCTATCCTTTGCGTACGATCTCAAGGGCTGTACATTAAATAAGGAAATGCATCTTGAGGAGATATACTCGGTCGTCAAGATAGGCGACGTGCGTCGCAGGCTATTGAAGAATCTCTCCAAGGGCTATCGTCAGCGTGTGGGAATAGCACAGGCGCTGGTGGGAAATCCGCCGGTCATCATCTTTGACGAGCCGACGATCGGACTTGATCCCAAGCAGATAATAGAGATCAGAAGCCTTATCCGCACACTGGGCAAGGAGCACACCGTCATCCTCTCGACGCACATCCTGCAAGAGGTGCAAGCCGTATGCGACCGTATAGTTATAATCAACAAGGGCAAGATAGTCGCGGACGAGCTGACCGAGAATATCTCACGCGCGGTTGAAAACACAAGACGCTTCAACGTTAAGATCGCGGGACCGCAGCGCGATGTTTTGGCGACGCTGCGCAATCTCCAGGGCGTTACATATGCCGAGGTGCTTGCCGCGCGCGACGGAGACGCTTACACCTATATGGTGGAGAGCGAGGTCGGCGTCGACATTCGCAAAAAGCTGTTCTGGACCATGGCGGACAAAAAATGGCCTATCATCGGGCTTGAAGCACTCGGCATGAGCATAGAGGATATCTTTATCGCCGTGGTGGATAAGACCGGGGCACGTAAGCCGGGCGCGAAGAATGACAAGAACCTTCGCCGCGCCGTTGCCGAAAGAGAACTTGCCGAGGATATCATGGAGAAGACCGCCGAGCAACTCAAAAATGCTGCGGACGAAGAGCCCGAGACCGAGCCGGAGGGCAAATATTACGCCGATTATTCGATAAAGAGCGATTCTATCGTCGGCGACGGTTCGAATAAAAACGAAAGCGAAGACGATCGCGCCTGACACGCTTCGGGCATAAGACGTAACTTATTTATTATTGATTTTGAAAGGATAAACTCCTATGCTTGCAATTTATAAAAAGGAGATGCGCTCGTATTTCATCAACGCGGTGGGATACGTTTATGTCGGAGTGTTTATGGCAATGGCGGCACTGCTTTGCTGCTATACGACGCTTCAGGCGAATTCATACAGCACCTCAAGCTATTTTATGTACATTATATTCGCAATGATCGTGCTTATTCCTCTGCTTACCATGAGAATGTTTGCCGAGGAGCGCAAGATGCGCACCGAGCAGCTGCTTTTGACCGCACCGGTTACGATAGTGGGAATGGTCATGGGTAAGTTTTTGGCGGCGTTTACGTTGTTTTTCGGCTCGCTTCTGCTTTCCTGCATCAATTTCATTCCGCTCTATTCGATAGCCTCTACCGCCGTTGCTGCAAAAAAGGCGGAGGGAGACTGGCTTAGCGGAGATCATATAGGTCCCAACACGGCTCAGATACTGGGCTCGCTCATCGGAATCGCGCTTATCGGTGCCGCATTCATCGCCATAGGACTCTTCGTGTCCTCTCTGACCGAGAACCAGCTCTCTGCCGCGGTGGTCACCATAGGAGTTCTGCTTGCCATGGTGGTGCTCAACCTTTTGAGTTCCGCCGGCAGTGACAGCGAGGGAACGCGCCTTATTTCCAGCTATGCCGTGAGATATGTGCTCAACTGGTTCAGCGTGCTTTCGAGATTTTCCTATTTCGGATACGGAATACTGGACTGGGCATCTCTTGTTTATTACCTCTCACTCGGCTTTATTTTCATCTACCTGACCGTGCGCGTATATGAGCGCCGCCGTTGGGCTTGATAGGAGGTGTCGCAAATGAACGGTTCACAAAGCCCCATGCGTTCACGCCGCTTCCGCTACGGAGGCGTGGCACTTGCACTCACCTGCGCACTTGTCGCGGCGGTGATACTTTTTAACGCACTCTTTTCGATGCTTGCCGCGAAGTTCCTTTGGTATACCGATATGACCACCGAGAGCCTGTATACGCTGTCGGATGCCGCGATCGAGACCTTGAAGGGAATAGATACTCAGGGTCAGGATGTTAAGATCATCTTTTGCGATGTTGCGGACAACCTGATGGAGGAGTCCACTCAGCGTATGGTATATATGTCCGCAAAGGAAATGGCGGAGAAGCTGGATTATATAAAGATAGAGCATGTCGATATCTATCGCGAACCCACCAAGGTAAGCCAATATAAGACCAATTCCAAGACCAAGATATATTCCACCTCGGTGATAGTTGCCTCCGGCCCCGAAGGTCACGAGGAATTTCGCTTGTTTGCGCTTCGCGCCTTCTTCAATTTCGAAGAGACCGATTCCTCCACGCCCATAGCGTATAACGGCGAGAAAAAGCTCGTTGCGGCCATCATGGCGGTGACACAAGCCGAGTCTCCCATTGCATGCGTGACATATACGCATGCCGAGCCCTTTGTGACCGAAAGCGAGTTGGCATCGAGTGCTTCGGCGCTCGCCATGCTTGAGGATGCCGGATATAAGGTTCAACCGATAGATCTTGCGACCGAGGATATTCCCGAGGATTGCCGTTTGCTCTTTATTTATGACCCCAAGGATGACTTTATCGCCAAGGAGGCGGGAGTATCCGATATATCCGAGATCGAGGTGATAGATAACTTCCTGCACGGAGATTCCAATGCGATGGCGGTGTTTATAGACCCCGCCACACCCAAGCTTACCAATCTTGAGGAATATCTTGAAGAGTGGGGAATAAGCTTTTTGCGCACAGAGGACACCCTCGGTACGTCGCAATCCTGCGTGGTTCGTGACAATTCGAATTCTCTGACCGCGGACGGCCTTACCATCGTCGGCAGCTATACCTCGCAGGGGCTGGGCGCGTCCATTCACAAGGATATGCGCACGCAGTATCCGCCCAAGGTCATATTCAAGAACGTTATGCCGATCAATTACTCGGACAGATATTCAATGCTTGAGCATGTCGATGAGGATGATTCTTCCAACAACTACACATACGGAACCTCTCGCGCACTGGACGGAATAGATCGCGAGATATACGATGTGTTCCTTTCGTCGACAAGCGCAAAGGCGGTGGCGGACGGCAGAGAGATCAGCTCCGCGACTCAAGCGGATCCTTACAAGCTTATGACGATCACCCGCGAAACACAGCGTCTTTCGAATACCGAGTTTACTCAATCATATGTGCTTGCCTGCGGCTCCACCGAATTTTTGAGCAACAGCCTGTTGCAGTCGAACAGCTACGGCAACTATGACGTGATGCTCAGCGCAATGCGAGCCATGGGCAGGGAATATGTTCCCGTGGGGCTTGAAACAAAGATGTTCGAATCCACCGAGATCGAGGGCTTGACCACCGCCGAGGCTAACCGCTACACCGTGGCGTTGACGCTGATCCCGCCCGTGATAGTCTTTGCCGTGGGATGCTTTGTCCTTGTAAGGAGAAGATACGCATGATTCGAAAGAAAAATTACGATTCCGATGATATAACGCGGGAGCAAGGCACGGGGCGCCGCCGCAGATCGGTCATGCGGGCGCAAAAGCGAGCCGTTGCCGCATTGCTCGTGTGTGTGCTTGTGCTCGGCGTCGCGGTCGGTGTGGTTTCATACTATATAAACCGGGTGGTATATACCGATACCGACGGTGAAAAGTATTACATTAAGGAAAAGGGCGGCGTTTATGTCGCGTGCGACAGTGACGGCTATACGCTTGACACCACTCCCGACGGTAACAATTATTTCAGCACGAAGGCGGGTACGGTGCTAAAGGTCGATTCCTCCGCCGGAACCTATATCGTATATGCCGTTCCGGACACCGAGGAAGGCGAAGCCGTCGGCTCCGGTACGCGTATATTGATGTTCCCGCAGATCGTGCAGGATGACATTCAGTCGGTGCGCGTGCACACCGCAACGAATGATTACACCTTTTATCGCAATGAGAATGACGAGTTTAATATCAAGGGCCATGAGAACGTTGCGTTTGACAAAGCGCTGCTCGCTCAGCTGACGGTATCCTGCGGATATACTTTGACAATGGAGAAGCTCTCGCGCTATCGCGATGACGGCACTTATATAGAGCTTACCGAATACGGTCTCGATAAACAAACAAGAATCGATGACGAGGGCAACGAATACGAATATTCTCCCTCATGGTACACCTTGGTCGACACCCAAGACAAGATACACACGGTTTATATCGGGGATATGATCCCGTCCGGCTCGGGGTATTACGTCAGATACAGCGGCAGAGATGCGGTGTATATCATGAATTATCAGGTTGACGCGTCGCTTATCAGTGTGTACGGTCAATCAACTCTGACAGAGGATGCGGACAGCGTGTTCGAGCTTCCGATAGAGACCTTTATAACGCCCACTATCTGCTATCCGATGTCACTGAACACCTACTTCTATATCAAGAATTTTTCGATCTTCGACGGTAAGGAACTCTTAAAGTCGCAGGAGACCGAGCAGCTCTCGGTCAAGCCGATCGTCAGCTATTCCTATTGGGATCTTGACGAGCGAACCGGCACCTTCTACGCAAACGATGCGTATGTTATGAGCTATCCCGAAAATTATACCATAGATTCCAATTCCGCGGGCGAGGCTTTGCAGACATTCTACAGCATGAGCTTTTTGAACGTGACAAAACTGGGACCCACCGATGAGGATATGGAAAAGTACGGGCTGGATGTTCCCGCATATGCGATTTATTTCGAATATTATCCCGAGGGCTTTTCGGGAGAAATGTGGGAGCATGTGATATTTGTCAGCGAGATGACCGATCGCGGCACCTATTATGTGACCTCGGCTATCTCAAGCGGAGACAAAATCATGTACGACTACGATATGATAGTTGAGATCGAGCGTACGCAGATGCTGTTCCTCAATTACAAAAAGCTGGAATGGATAAATTCCAACTATTTCTCCATGAACCTTGCGTGGGCGACCGAGATCATTCTTGAGACAGCCGATGGCGAATATCATTTTTATCTGGATAATTCGGGCAGCGATTCGGTAACCAATCCCACCACGGTGTCGGATACCGCCAAGTCAAAGGGCACGATAACCTCGGATAACATGAAACTTAAGGCTGTGGCTCCCGACGGCACGGTCATGGAGGCGCTCTCCACCCTTACGGTAACGGATGCGAGCGGCTTTACCTGGACGATCAACAACGAGACCGTCAAAGCGGTGGACGCGAACGGCACGAACGCTTCGATACGCGGTGCCAAGTATGCGACCAACAGCCGCGGCGAGGAGGTCGTGGTGCTTGTGGGAAGCATAACCGATGTCAACACCGGCAATAAGGTCGAGGTCGGCGCCGACACGATAACCGTTACGGCTTCGAACGGCGTTGTGACCACATATCTGCGCTGCGGTATGGCGAACTTCCGCAAGTTCTATCAGACCCTGCTCTATGCGTCGATAATCGGTGATGCGCACGAGGGGGATATGGCGCTTACGGATGATCAAATAACGAGCTATGTGGCGGATGAGTCGAGATTTCAAGCAAAGCTGACTGTTCTCACCTCGTATGATAAGCAGCCGAAATACGAATACTCCTTCTACACCTACACCGAGCGCAAATCGCTCATCAACATCAACGGAGAGACCGAATTTTACGTGACTCGCACCTTTGTCGATAAGATAATCTCGGATGCCGCCAAGGTCATGACGGGCGAGGTCATCATTCCGACAAATATGTAAACAGACAGTATAGCATGATTCGCGGCGGTGTCGCGGCTCTTTGGGGAGCCGCGGCACCGCCGCGAATATTTATAAAAAACGGTATACCGATCGGCAAAGCCGAGATCGGTATACCGTGCGGGATCAGGCGGACCTGCCGAAGAGGAGGTCTATACTGATGCCGAATGCGTCCGCAAGTGCGGGCAGAAGTGAAATGTCGGGACAGCACACGGCGCGCTCCCATTTTGAGACCGCTTGAGCCGAGACACCCAGTCTTACGGCAAGACCGTCTTGAGTCAATCCCATGCGACGGCGAAAAAACGCCAATCTGTCACCGAATTCGGTTGTGAATTGCATTTGTGCCTCCTTTTTTGGGGGCATGAGGGCGCGAAAAACGCTTTTTGCGTGAACACCTTTGAAAACGAGCCCCTTGCCCAAATCGGAGGATGCATGCGTGCGGCGGCTTGCTTGCCGCGGCGCGCTTTTGAGCGGCGCGAACGTTGCGCCTTTTATCGAGCTGCCTCGGGGCGATGGTGATCCCGGGAGCTGCCGTACGCAATGCATCCGATAACGGTATTATTACCGTGCTTCAAAACGATCGCCTCCTTGTTGCCAAATTTCCTCCGACGCCCGTTGTCGGCGGATGCTATGATTATATCACCGTTTTTGTGTTCTGTCAAGATTTACTGTCGGATATTCTGTGCCTTGCGCGTTTTTTCGGTGCGGGGATCTTGAGCTGCGCCGTGACGATTCCGATAAATATCAAGATGCATCCCGCTATGGCGGCGACCGAAAGCTTATCCTGTCCGGTCACAAAGCCGCCGACTGCTCCGAAGACCGCTTCGAGCGAAAAGATCAGCGCGGCATAGTCCGGGGATGTCATCTGTTGCCCGAGCGTTTGCAGTGTATATGCAACACCTACGGACAACACTCCGCAGAAAAAGATCGCAAGCCTTGCCTCCCACACCATTTCAAGCGTGGCGTGCTCGGTGAATGCCGCTATCACTCCGGTCGCCGCCGAGACCACGGCAAATTGGATGCAGGAAAAGAGCAGTGGATAAATGCGGTTGCCGAAGAAGTCGATGGTGAGTATGTGGAACGCCCAAAAGAAGGCTCCGATAAAGATTAGCAATTCGCCGGTGCCGAAGCCGAAGCCCTCGGCGGGATCGACGCAAAGCAGGTATATTCCGATTGTCGCAAGTGCCGTGCTTCCGAGCAGCGAGAGCGATAGCTTCTTTTTAAAGAAGATCGCGGCAAAGATCGGGGTGAGTATGATATAAAGATCGGTTATAAAGCCGGCGCGTCCGGGAGATTTGGTTATTCCCGCACCCGCCTGCTGGAGCACGGAGGCGAAGGAAAGTATCGTGCCGCAAATAAGCGAGGCGGTAACGGTGGAGCGAAGCTTCTTTTTTTCGGCGGCCGTGGCATCCGAGCTGTCGGCGGCACCGAAATGCGGTCTCTTTTCAAATATCAGAACGACGGGCAGGAGCGAGATCGCTCCTGCGCCGAAACGGATGGAGGTGAATGTGAATGGGTCGAGAATGTCGCTGCCCAGCACCTGCGCCACAAAGGCTATGCCCCAGATGAAAGCGGTGGTGAAGAGGCAGAGATTTGCCAATATCTTTTTGTTCATTATAGTGCTTTGGAGGTTTCCTTTCGACGGCGGGAGTGGTGTTTACGGCTTAAATTCCACTATGTTCACGAAGAACTGCCGTGAGATCTCATATTTTTTTGTTGAATCGACGCCGCCGAGCGTGCTTTTTGTGCGCAGGCACAAAAGCGTGTCCGCCGGCAGACCGCCGAACATTTCAAAATGCTTTGCGAATTCGGTTTCCGCAAAATTGATTGAATAATCGTCGTTGGCGCATTCCGGCTTATACCCCAAGACATCCTCGAGCTTGCAAAAGCCGCCTGCGCTTTTGACGCGCTTGTAAAGCGTGGGGTCGAGCAGACAGACCGAATATTCACCTGCGACGATCAGCTGATCGAATTTTTGCAGTTCCTGGGCGTTCAGTTCGGTGTTTATCGGAAGCTTGCGACTTTCTGCCGCCGCGGTCTCTCGCAGTTGTTCGATCTGATCGTTTGAATATATCACGAGAGATACCAGATTGCAGGTGGACGAGCCGTCCTCGTTATAGTCCTCGGGAACGACGGAATTCAATGCCGCACAGACTCCGGTGTAGATCTCCTTGTTGCTCAGTCCCTCATAAGGACCCGCGTACATGAGCACGGTGTCATATCCTTCGCGTGAGCAGCTCTGAGCGATGCACACGATCAGCACCAGTGTGACGAATGCGGCAATTATGACCTTCCATTTGTTGTAGTACCAAAAGTTGTCCGCCTTTTGCGCAGAAGGTGAATCGATGACTATCTCAGCGGCGGGAAGCTTATCTTCGCGATGCCTTTCGTGTCGATCGTCGGTTTGTTTCATTTTCTATTATTCTCCTTGCTGTTCGTGATTATTCTCAAGTGATTATATCACTTATATAATATCATATTTCATGAATTTTGTAAAGATGTTGCATATTTTTTCTCGCTCGGATTGACAAGGACGGATCCGGCATATATAATATATGTGATATATATTGACGGTCGAAGGGAGATATGACCATGCCTCGCTTTTTTGCGACTTCCGATGCGGTCGATGCCGAAGCAAGGGAAATAGTGATCGGCGGTGACGATGCAAGACACATATCGCGCTCTTTGAGGATGAGATGCGGAGAGGAGATAACCGTCTGCGACGGAGCGGGAACCGACTACCGCTGCCGCACGGCGGCATTCACCTCGGATACCGTAACCTTGCGGATAGAGCGCATCGAGCCCGCTTCGGGGGAAGCCCCGGTGGATATCACGGTGTTTCAGGCACTTGTAAAAGGGGATCGCTTTGATACCGTGATCCAAAAATCGGTCGAATGCGGCGCGCTTGAGGTGATACCCTTTTACAGCCGCAACTGCGTGGTGAGACCGTCCGATAACGACGGCAAGAAGCGTGAGCGGCGCGAGCGCATTGCCCTTGAGGCGGCGATGCAATCGGGGCGAGGGCGGATACCGCATGTCGGAGAGTGCATATCGTCCTTCGATGCTCTGATCTCGGCGGCGTCCGGCTTCGACGCGGCGCTCTTCTGTTATGAGGGAGAGGGGACCGAGAGCGTGCCGGCGATATTAAGAAGGCTTGCGGCTCGCGACGAGCCGATAAAAAGGATATGCGTCATAGTCGGGCCGGAGGGCGGTTTTGCTCCCGAGGAGGCGCAAGCGGCACGGGACGCCGGGCTTACAATGACCGGCTTGGGACCGAGGATATTGCGCACCGAAAGCGCGGCGCAGTTCGCTTTGGCATGTATTTATTTCGCATTTGACACATAATTAATCAAGCAAAACCAAAAAAAGGCACCGTTTAGGGCGTTTTTTACAGAAAAAAATCAACTTTTTTTCAAAAAAAGGCTTTTACCTATTGAAAAATAACAAATTTTGCGATAAAATATTATTAAGGTTACACAAACAAATCGTCAAATTGAACATATGAGAGGAACGATAAAAGCCATGTCGAACAGATTGTTTCAAAGTGTTATCCATCAAATGAAGGATTCGGTAGATCGCACCATAGGAGTGGTCGATGAATCCAACAGCATCATTGCCTGCTCGGAACTCGTAAAGATAGGTGAATTCATGCCGGGTATGCGGGATGATCTGCTCTATTCATCCGAGACCGTGTGCCGTGGCGGCTACACGTACCGTCCCGTGAGCAGCAACACCAGATCCGAGTATACCGTGTTCGTTGAGGGCGAGGACAAGATGGCCGAAGTGCTTGCCAAGATGCTTTCGGTGTCTCTTTCCAACATTAAGGAGCTCTACGACGAAAAGTACGACAAGGGGTCCTTTATCAAGAATATCATTCTTGACAACATTCTTCCCAGCGATATCTATATCAAGTCCAAGGAACTTCATTTCAACACAGAAGAGTTCCGCGTCGTCTTTTTGATCAAATTCAACGGCAAGACCGATATGATGCCGTTTGAGATGCTTCAAAACATGTTCCCGGACAAGCCGCGCGATTACATTATCAGCGTGGGAGAGCGCGATATCGTGCTTGTGAAGGAGCTGAAGCCTTCCACCGAGATGCGCGAGGTCGAAAAGATCGCGGTAAAGATATCGGATACCCTGAGCACCGAATTCTTCTCAAAGGTGTCCATAGGTATATCCACCATAGTGGATAACATCAAGGATCTTGCGAGAGCATACAAGGAGGCTCAGATCGCCATTGAGGTCGGAAGAGTATTTGAATCGGAGAAGAATATCATAAGCTATGACAATCTCGGTATAGGCAGACTTATATATCAGCTGCCCACCACGCTTTGCGAGATGTTCCTGCAGGAGGTCTTCAAGAAGGGCAGCCTTGAGATGCTCGATCGCGAGACGCTTATGACCATACAGTGCTTCTTTGAGAACAATCTGAACGTGTCCGAGACATCGCGCAAGCTGTTTGTGCACAGAAATACGCTTGTGTACAGACTTGAAAAGATACGCAAGGTGACCGGACTTGATCTTCGCGAGTTCGAGCATGCCATAACCTTTAAGGTCGCGCTCATGGTCAAGCAGTATCTGAATTCAAAGCCCGCAAAATATTGAGCGAGGTCTGCTCGATCCTTTTCGTTGCAACCGGCAAAAACGGATAATGATAGAATTTAAGAACGTAGTTAAAGAATATTCCGATATAGCTGCTCTGAAAGACGCGAATTTTACGATCAATGACGGCGAATTCGTGTTCATAGTCGGACATTCCGGCGCGGGAAAGACGACGGTAACGCGTGTGCTTCTGCGTCAAGAGAAGGTCACATCGGGTCAGATATTGGTCGACGGTGTGGATATCACAAAGCTCCCCGAAAAGGCGATCCCTCTTTATCGCCGCAAGATCGGCATGGTATTTCAGGATTTCAGATTGTTTCAAGACAAGACCGCATATGAGAATGTGGCATTTGCCATGCGTGTGGTAGGCACTCCGAGCAGAGAGATAAAGCAGCGCGTGCCCGCATTGCTACGGATAGTCAATATGGATGCCAAAGCCGACCACCGTCCCGGTGAGCTGTCCGGCGGCGAGCAACAAAGGATAGCGCTCGCAAGAGCCATTGCCAACAATCCCGATATAATCGTTGCGGATGAGCCTACGGGAAACGTCGACCCGAACATGAGCCGCGATATTATGAATATGCTTTTGAGGATCAATCAAAAGCTGGGCAAAACCGTGCTCGTCGTGACTCACGAGCAAAATCTGGTGGATACGCTCGGTCAGCGCGTGATAAATATATCTCACGGGCACGTGGCGGAGGGATAAGGTCCATGAGCGGTCGTCTCAACAAGATCGCTTCGGTGTAAAGTGTCATATTGACCGTCATGACAAGCCGTCGGTGCTCGGAGCCTTCCGACCACCGACGGTATAACGGTAAAGAGCTTTTGACGGCAAATGCCGTCGAGGAAAAACCAAAGGATGCCCGTGCATTCGGGCTGTGATTCGGATATGAGTGAAGATAATAACATAAAAACGGTTAAGCCGAAGGCGAGCGGTTCCTCCGCGCGCGGAAGGTACGATCCGTTTTACTTTATTTGGCTGTCTGTACAAAGCATGTGGCGCAATCGGATAATGTCGGTGGCGTCGATACTGGTGCTTACCTCTTGTCTTATATTGCTGGGGTGCTTTGGTATGCTTTTTGAAAATTTGAATACAAATCTTTCAAAACTCAGACTTTTGAATGAAATGGTCGTTTATGTCGATTACGATCTTGACGGCGAAAATGTCAATCGCATATATGATCAGATAAAAAAGCTTGACAATATAAAAAGTGTTGAGTATATCTCAAAGGATAAGGCTCTCGATGAAATGAGAGAAACATACGCCGATTATTCAGAACTTTTTGATTCATTGGAAGAGAATGGTGACAATCCGTTGCCCGATTCATTTGTCGTTACATACAACGACAACGATAAAGCCAGCGAACTGGAATTTGATCTGCATTCCATCGAGGGTGTTATAAAGGTAAATAACAGACTTGAACTGGCAAATGAAGCCGAGGGGCTTAAAAACGGCATATCGGTAGTGTTTGTTTGGTTCTTTGTGCTTTTGCTTTTGGTCAGTGTTTTTGTAATTTTCAATACCGTAAAGCTTGCGGTTCATTCGCGGCGTGCCGAGATCGATATCATGAGATATATCGGCGCCACCGGGTCGTTTATTGTCGCACCGTTTATTATTGAGGGCGTTATGATAGGCGTGCTTTCCGGAGCAATCGGGTATTTTGTTACAAAGGGGCTTTATCGTTATGCCGTGGAAAGTTCTATAGGCAAATTACAGATGATAGAATTTCTGCCGTTTTCCGACTTCGGCGTTGCTCTTCTTGTGGGATTTATTTTGCTGGGCACTCTGACAGGTATTGTGGCGAGTGTTATGTCGTTGAGGCGCAACCTTAACAAATGACGGAGGCTTGCGCTGTTTTGTGCTTTGCGCGAAAGAAAGGTTTGATCTATGATGCATCAGAACGAAAAAAGAAATAACAAGAATATTCGTGCCAATGTGAGACGCATATTGGCATTGGTTATAATGCTTGCCGTTTTGTCGGTTGTGTTGCCAATGTACACGCTGGCTGCGGATGTTGGTTATGACGATATAAAGAACGACGATACCGAGTCGTTGCGCCAACAGATAGAAAAGTATACGGCTTTGGCCAATGCCACAGCGGCCAAGATAGCCGAAGCCAATGCCGAAAAATCCGATGCGCTTGCCGCCAAGGCGCTCTATGATGAGATGCATAACATATATACCGAGCAGTTGGCACTTTTGGAGCGCCAAAGATCAGAGCTGGAGAATAATTTTGACGAGCTTGAGGCGGAAACCGCGCGTCTTGAAGCGGAATATCAGCAAAGCTATGAAAATTTTATGGATCTTTTGCGTATGACTTACGAGTCCGGCACGTCGGAATATATAGCAATTATTCTCGGAGCGGAAGATCTGGTCGATCTTCTTTCGCGAATAGAGCGTGTGTCGAGTATGATCAGTTATAACAGCCGCCTTATGAAGCGAGCCGAAAGTGCCAAGGAAGATCTCGAACAGAAAAAAAGCGAGCTTGAGGAGAGCAGACAAAAGCTGGATGATGCCGCAAAAAGAATAAACGAGAAAGAGGCTGAGCTTGAAAAGTGGGATGAAGAAAACGAGGCTCTGCTTGCCGAGCTTGAGGCTAAGATCAAGGCAGATACAAATGAGGCTGATGAGTATAAATCTGCGCTTGAAAAAGCCAATGAAGAATTTGACGAGCTTGTAGAGCGGATGATAGCCGAGGAGCAGGAGCGGCAAAAAAAGATCGCGGAAGAGCTGAAACGCCAACAGCTTGAGGAGGCTGAGCGTCAGCGCTTGGAGCTTGAGCGCATACAGCAGGAGGAGATGGAGAACGAGAGCGCGGCTCAGGACTATATTTGGCCACTGCCGAAAAATTACGCTCGCATAACCTCATGGTTCAATGAGGATCGTCAGTTGATTGAGATAGGATACTCGGATACTCATGGCGGAATGGATATTGCCGCGCCGAACGGCACTCCCATATATGCCGTAAAGACCGGACGCGTGATAATTGCCGGTTGGGTCTCCGGATATGGTAACTGTGTTATGATAGATCACGGCAACGGTGTCGTTTCGATATACGGTCACGCTTCAAAGCTGCTTTGCAAGGTCGGAGATATAGTCAAGCAGGGGCAGACTATCGCTCTTGTGGGTCTTACCGGTATTACCACCGGATATCATCTGCACATAGAATTCAGATTGAATTCAAAACGGGTAGAGCCGTTGGATTACTTAACTATTCCGTAAAGCGTTTGCTTTGCGACGGAGGTCTTTGATAAATGTCAAAAAAAGTTTCGGTATCTGTGCTCATTTTTTCCATAGTGGCGGCAATCTTGCTTTCATTTATGAGTGCATATGCAGTATGTACCGCAATGTTCAACGATGCTCTGATAAAGCTGAGTCAAGGTTATACCGCAGGCAGCGGAAATGATGATTTCGATACCATTTTGAATATAATAAAAGAAAACGAGCTTTTCGAGTTTGGCGACGATGTGGATTATACCGGTTTTGCCGAGTGGCTGGGCGGAGAGATAGGTGACGACTATCTTATCTACTATACGCCGGAGGAATTTGAGTCGCTCTATGCCAGCAATGAGGGCAAAAATTCCGCCAGCCTCGGTATATCCATTATAAAGAGCGATGACGGAAAGGCGCTTGAGGTTGTGTCGGTTAACTTGAATTCCCCCGCATATTTGGCGGGTGTGCGCGAGGGCGATCGCATCATCGAGGTAATAGAAGACGGAAGCAGTCTCACCGTGGAGTCTCTCGGATATGAGGAAGCGGTGTCACACCTTCAAGGCGAGGCGGGAACCGGTGCGAATTTTATCATCTTGCGCGGAAGCGAGAGAATTGAGTTTTCCATAATTAGGCAGGAGTACGAATCCCCGTCTGTGTTATATCATGTTAACGCGTTGCATCCTAACGTCGGAGTGATAAAGATATTACAATTTAATCTGACAACACCGACGCAGTTCAAAGAAGCAATGGATGCTCTGATAAGCGACGGTTGTGAATATTTTGTTTTTGATGTGCGTTCCAATCCCGGAGGGGATCTTAATTCCGTTTCCGCGGTGCTCAGTTATATTCTCAATGAAGGTGATATAGTTATTCGTATCGCCAAACGCGGAGAGGAACCGAAGGTATATCGTACTGTAACCGAAGTGAATTACGGTGACGGAGCATATGAATCCTGCAGTGTGGCCAAAAACGAGATAGCTAAATATCGTTCCGCAGTGGAAGGTAAGTGCGTTATTATAACCGACGGCAACACCGCAAGCGCGGGCGAACTCTTTACAGCGGCGCTGAAGGATTATGAAATAGCGTCAACGGTCGGAACGACCACATTCGGGAAGGGCATTATGCAGCAGCTGTATACACTTTCCGGTGTGTACGGAGATTATTCAAAAGGTGGCTTGCGTGTTACGACGGAAATGTACTATCCGCCTCTTTCCGATTATTATCACGGAATAGGACTTACCCCTGATGTTACGGTCGAGCTTGATGCCGCATTGCAAAGCAAAAAAATATACGAGCTCACCGACGAGGAAGACAATCAACTCAAGTCCGCTCTGGAAGTGTTGGGGATTTCGTGAATATTTCGAGCAACCAAAAGTTTTCAATCCGGCGTGATAAAGAATTAAAAATAAGATAATTATTAAAATAAACATGCCGCCCGCGGCGGCAGAACGGAGATAAAAATGGTCAAAGAACAAAAGCTTACATTTACACAACAAGGCTACAACGAACTGGTAACTGAGCTCAATTATTTAAAAAATGTTCGTCGCGCAGAGGTGGTGCATGAGATCGAGGTGGCTCGTTCTTTCGGAGACCTTTCCGAAAACGCCGAATATGATGAGGCAAGAACCGAACAAGCTAAGGTAGAGGCTCGCATCAAAGAATTGGAAGAAAAGATTGCAAACGCTGTAATAGTGGATGAATCCAAGGTTGATCTTTCCGTTATCAGCGTCGGTTCGACCGTGAAAGGATATAACATTACCGATGATGAGGATTTTGAATACAGCATTGTCGGTTCAAACGAAGTTGACCCAATTGTCGGAAGAATATCCGATCTGTCGCCGATAGGTAAGGCAATGATAGGAAAACGCAGCGGAGATACTGTGACTGTGGAAACTCCGGCGGGTGAGTTGAAGCTGGATATAAAAGAAGTGTCCAGGACTAAGTCTCACGATTGATCAAAAACCACCTAAGAAAAAGGGGAAGTACAATGTCAGACAACCAAGCAATAAACAACGAAGTCCGAAACGAGACGCGCGAACAGCAGGATGTCAGCGAGGCATACGCGGTCAGACGTCAAAAGCTGGACGATCTGCGCGCCGAGGGGCAGGATCCGTTTGCAATAACAAAATATGAACGTACGCATCATTCTTCGGATATCAAAAATGATTTTGAAACTCTCGAGGGGCAAAGCGTGTCGATTGCGGGAAGGCTTATGTCCAAACGTATTATGGGCAAGGCATCTTTTTGCCATGTGCAGGATCTTTGCGGTACGATACAAGCGTATGTTGCCCGCGACGCAATAGGAGGGGATGAATATCGCGCGTTCAAAAAGCTGGATATCGGAGATATCGTAGGCGTTGAGGGTACGGTATTTAAGACCAAGACCGGAGAGACGTCGATACACGCGACAAAACTGACTCTGCTCACCAAGAGTCTGCGCACGCTGCCGGAAAAATATCACGGCTTGACCAATACAGATATGAGATATCGCCAACGCTATGTCGATCTTATAATGAATCAGGAAACCAAAGATACCATGATCAAGCGTTCGCGCATCGTCAGCGCAATAAGAAGATATCTTGATTCAAAGGGATTTATGGAGGTGGAGACGCCTGTACTCGTGTCAAATGCCGGCGGTGCGTCGGCGCGTCCGTTCGAAACGCATTTCAATGCTCTTGACGAAGATCTTAAACTTCGTATATCCCTCGAGCTATATCTTAAGCGCCT
>CAZPYK010000003.1:0-68177 GCA_964590755.1 uncultured Ruminococcus sp.
TCTGACGAATTTTCTGACTGCGCAATTGAGCAAAAAGAATTGCGCGGTATTGCCTATAATTATCTAACTTTAATATTATATATCATTTCCCGTCGAATGTGAATGATATTGCGGCGCATTTTACATATTGTTTACAATTGAACGTCACGCGTAAGCCGCCGCATAAAAACACGCCTCGGAACGAAAAGCTCGAAAAAGAAAAAATAAAAAACATGAAAAAAACAGTTGAAAAAAATCGCCTTTGGTGATAGAATATAACATGAAGTTATTTAAGGCAACACCGCACAATTCGCGGCCAACGCCTTTTTCACTCACTTGCTTGCACAAAATCCGTCATATTTTACAAATTTCCTTCGCGTAGGGTAAACTACGCGCGCGAAAATTTGTTTCATCTGACGAATTTTCCGGCTGCGCAATTGAGCAAAAAGAATTGTACGGTATTGCCTTAATTTTCAGCTTTAAGAAAGGTATCAAGATCATGACTCTTAACCTAAATGAAAAGTTTGTGGCTCCGTTTATAGACGACTCGGAGCTTGAGGCGATAAAATCGGAGGTCGCCTCCGCCGACCGCGCTCTCAGAGAAGGGACCGGTGCGGGCAGCGAGATGCTCGGCTGGCTCGATCTGCCGAAAAATTACGATCGCGAGGAATATGCGAGAATCAAGGATGCGGCAGAGCGGATCAAAAAGCTTTGCGATATCTTTATCGTTATAGGCATCGGCGGCTCTTATCTCGGCTCGCGCGCGGTGATAGAATTTCTTAAATCGCCGCGACACAATCGTCTGCAAAAGGATGTTCCCGAGGTGTTCTTCTCAGGCTGCAATATAAGCTCGTCCGATCTTTCCGAGCTTTTGGAGCTCTGTGAGGGCAGAGATGTATGCATAAATGTTATCTCAAAATCCGGCACCACCACCGAGCCCGCGGTGGCGTTCCGCGTTTTCCGTGCACTTCTTGAGAAGAAATACGGCAAGGACGGTGCCGCGGAACGTATATTTATCACCACCGACCGCGAGCGCGGTACGCTGAAGGCGTTTGCCGACAAGGCGGGGTATGAGACATTCGTTGTTCCCGATGATGTCGGAGGCAGATATTCGGTGCTTTCCGCCGTGGGACTTCTTCCGATCGCCGTATCCGGGGTCGATATCGATGAACTGATGAGCGGCGCGGCGGACGCTATGCGCGAGCTGTCTGTTGCCGATATCGACAAGAACCCCGCATACAGATATGCCGCGCTCAGAAACATACTCTATCGCAAGGGCAAAAAGCTTGAGATACTTGTGGGCTACGAGCCCTACATGCTCATGTTCAACGAATGGTGGAAGCAGCTGTTCGGTGAGAGCGAGGGCAAGGACGGCAAGGGGCTTTATCCCGCATCGGTCGTGTTTTCCACCGATCTGCATTCGCTCGGTCAGTTCATTCAGGACGGTGACCGCACGATGTTTGAGACAGTGCTGGCGCTTGAGGATCCGGGAGACGCCGTGGCGATCCCGGACGATCCGGAAAACATCGACGGCTTGGGCTTCCTTTCCGGCAAGCCGCTGACATATGTCAACGAGACCGCCATGAAAGGAACGCTGCTGGCTCACGTTGACGGAGGCGTGCCGAATATTCTTTTGACGCTGCACGATCGTTCGGCGCATTCGCTGGGATATATGATATACTTCTTCGAGCTCGCCTGCGCGATATCCGGATATCTGCTTGGCGTCAATCCCTTCAACCAGCCCGGAGTCGAGGCGTACAAAAAGAACATGTTCGCTCTGCTCGGAAAGCCCGGCTACGAGGAACTGGCCCGGGGGCTTGCTTCGAGGCTTTGAGGCGACGCGCTCTCTTGCCCGACTACGGTGATATCGTTTTGGGCGCCTTCCGAAAAACGCATGCGCGGCGGACGAGATCGTCGGCAGGCAATAATAATGCTTTCGCGGTGCGTTTTTTCGGTACGGTCGAGCTATTTTAATCATTTGATCAAAATGTCTGCAAAAAGCACTTGATTTTTTTGAGGTTATAGTGTATAATAAAATCAGCAGATATTATATCCCCGCAAGGGGATCATGGCGCAAAAAACGAGGTATATGCCTTGAATAAGCTTTTTTGCGCTCGGTTTGCGTACTTTGCAAACGATTAGGAAAGGTACGGTGTATTATGCTCAAATTACTTATCGGAGTCAAGGGCTCGGGAAAGACAAAAAGCCTTATCGAAATGGTAAACGGTGCTGTGGAAGCGAGCCAGGGCTCGGTCGTGTGCATCGAAAAGGGAATAAAGCTTCGCTACGATGTAAACTACCGCTGCAGACTTATCAATGTCGATGAATATTTTGTTTTTGACGCGGGCTCTCTTTACGGATTCGTTGCGGGAATTTTGGCAAGCAACCACGATGTGACTCATATTTTCGTGGATTCCGCTCTGCGCATCTGCAACAACGACCGCGATGCGTTTGAAAGACTTCTGCATTCTCTGGACGAGCTTTCCGATCATCATAAGGTCGATGTGGTCATGACCTCCTCGATTCCTGTCGAAGAAGCCGATGAGACCGTAAAGAGATACGTTTGAGTCGAACTCTGCGGAGCTTTCGCATACGTATTAAGCGGGCTGTCTCGTTAAGACGGCCCGCTTGGAAATAACGGTCGGAGATCCGTAATTTTCGGATGATCGTATTGCTTGACGCGGAATTTCGCATATATTTATGCCGTTTGGCGTTGTAACGACGAATTTTACCGGTCAAGTTCGATCTTGCGGGCTTGTCTCGCATTGGCGGAACATCACCTTGATGCGAAGTTCTGTAATCATAATAAGATAACGAAGCAGCTTGCAAGATCTTGGTCTATCATACTGCTTCGATGTTATATTATTTTAAAAATAAAAAATAAGGATGGTTCAAACCGATGGCATATTATTATTCCGAGCCCTCGCACACCTTCAGTGAATACCTGCTGGTGCCCGGGTATACATCTCCGGATTGCATACCGGCAAATGTATCGTTAAAGACTCCTCTGGTGAAATTCAAACGCGGTGAGGAGTCGGATATCAATCTTAACATTCCGCTTGTTTCCGCAATAATGCAGTCGGTCTCGGATGACAAAATGGCTATTGCTTTGGCAAGAGAGGGTGGGCTTTCCTTTATATACGGCTCTCAGAGCGTTGAGAGTGAGGCTGCCATGGTTGCCAGAGTCAAGAGCTATAAGGCGGGATTCGTTGTCAGCGATTCGAATCTGACGCCCGACCACACCCTGGCAGATGTTCTCGAACTTGTCGAGCGCAACGGGCACGGGACAATTGCCGTGACCGACGACGGAACCGGAAACGGTCATTTGCTCGGGCTCGTTACCGGACGTGACTATCGTGTCTCGCGCATGCCCGTCACGCTCAAGGTGTCCGAATTTATGACACCGCGCGAGCGTCTCATCACCGCGCCCGCCAGCACTACGCTGAAGGATGCGAATGATATAATATGGGACAATAAGCTCAACGCTTTGCCCATCGTTGACGATGAGGACAGGCTTTGCTATTTCGTGTTTAGGAAGGACTATTCCGAGCACAAGGAAAATCCGCTCGAATTGCTCGACGGTCAGAAGCGCTTTATGGTCGGCGCCGGTATAAACACGCGCGACTACGCAGAGCGCGTGCCCGCACTGGTAGAAGCGGGAGCCGATGTGCTTTGTATAGACGCCTCCGAGGGCTATACCTGTTGGCAGAAGCAAACGCTTGACTTTATAAGAGCGCGCTACGGTGACAGCGTGAAGGTCGGTGGCGGCAATGTAGTGGACAGAGACGGTTTCCGCTTTCTTGCGGAGGCGGGTGCCGATTTCGTTAAGGTCGGTATAGGCGGCGGTTCTATCTGCATAACGCGCGAGCAAAAGGGCATAGGAAGAGGTCAGGCAACGGCTCTGATCGAGGTCTGTGCGGCTCGCGACGAGTATTTTGAAGAGACGGGCATATATATTCCGATCTGCTCGGACGGCGGCATAGTGCATGACTATCACATGACGCTGGCGCTTGCGATGGGGGCGGATTTTATAATGCTCGGCAGATATTTTGCTCGCTTTGATGAAAGCCCGACCAACCGCCTCTTCATCAACGGACAATATGTTAAGGAATATTGGGGCGAGGGCTCAAATCGCGCTCGCAACTGGCAAAGATACGATCTGGGCGGCAAAGGCGGCTTGAATTTCGAGGAGGGCGTGGATTCCTATGTCGTTTACGCCGGTCCGCTGCATGACAATGTTGCCAAGAGCCTCTATAAGGTGAGATCGACGATGTGCAACTGCGGAGTTACCTCAATACCCGCTCTGCACCGAGAAGCTCGTATGACGCTCGTGTCCTCTACAAGCATAGTTGAGGGCGGCTATCACGACGTTATACTGAAAACAGCGAACGGTAAGCTATGAGCGGCGGTACACATGAGGGACATCGCGCAAGGCTGAAGACGCGATTCTTAAAAGAGGGGCTCGATTCCTTCTGCGCGCATGAAGTCGTGGAGCTTTTGCTGTTTTATGCTATCCCGCAAAGGGATGTCAATGAAACAGCCCACAGGCTCATCGAGCGTTTCGGCTCGCTCCCGGGTGTGCTTGAAGCCGATATTGAAGAGCTTGAAAGCGTTGACGGAGTGGGGGCGCACGCAGCCACTATGCTCAAGCTGATGAGCGCTGTCACGCGCAGATATGAGATGGAGCGCGGCGGCGCGGAGCTGAGGTATACCTCGGCAAGGCAGATAGGCAAATATCTTGTTGATATGTACATAGGCATCACGGTCGAACGCTCGTATATTTTGCTGTTTGACAACGGCATGAAGCTGCTTGACGTGATCAATGCGGGAGACGGAGTGCTTAATTCGGTGACGCTGTCATCGCGTATGGTGGTGGAAAATGCGTTCAAACGCAACGCATCCGTTGTTGTCATCGCGCATAATCACCCCAACGGTACCGTTCTGCCGTCGCGCGAGGATCTTGCCACTACCGTGCGATTGAAGCAGGTGTTGGAGAATTGCGGAGTCACTCTTCTTGAGCATTTTATCGTTTCGGGAAATTATTATAACGTTATAATGGGCAGGAACGGCGGGCAGACGGCGCTGTGCGGCGACATCGGCATCAGCATGGAGGACTTTTACAAAGATGTTAATGCTTTCGATTGAATTTTCGGAGCTGTGGCTGCCATGGTATTGATAGTTGCCGATGATATCGGAGAGAGACTTGAGCTTTACGACTTTCTCAAAAAGCGAGGCATCATAAGCCGAGCACCGTTTTCCGCGGAGGCGGCCGATGTCGTGGGAGCCGAAAGCTTCGCAGCGGTCGTGTTCTGCTCGAAGATCAGGCGCGACATTCTCGCGCTCCTTCCGCCCAACACGCTGTGTATCTGTGCGGCTGTGGCTTCGGAGGATTGCGAGCCGGGAATGATATGCTTTCCCGAGTTGCTTTCGGATGAGCTTGTCGACCTCTTGACGGATGTTGAGGGGATACGTCTCCCGTTGCGACGCGGTGAGGTGTGTCGCCGCGAGGATGGAATATACCAATCCGGGTATCCGCTGAAGCTGAGAGCGGGAGAACGGATAATGCTTGGTTATCTCATGGAGCGCGAAGAGGCTTCCGCCTCCGAACTTGAGGCGGTGTGCTCATGCGGTCGGCACCGAAAAAGTGCTTCGGATTATGTTTCGGCGATAGTGTCAAGGATAAATCGCAATGCGATGCATGTTGGAGGCAGAATGATAATCGACTTCGACGGTGAAAATTACCGTATAAGTATAAGCTAAAAATCGCCGGTGGCGCGATATGTGCGAAAAAAAGATTGACTTTTTTCGATTTTCGTTATAAAATATACGATATACATATTAAAGACCGTTTGAGCCCGTGCGGAGACGCCGCCGATCAAACAAAATCAAATGTACGGAGGGTGAAAATGCTTGATATAAAATTTGTCAGGGAAAATCCCGACCTTGTGAAGCAGAACATCAAAAATAAATTTCAGGATCAAAAGCTGCCGCTCGTAGATGAAGTGATAGCTCTCGATGCGGAGAATCGCAAGACCATTCGTGAGGCAAGTGAGCTTCGCGCGGAGAAGAACCGCTGCTCAAAGCAGATCGGTGTGCTTATGGCGCACGGTCAAAGAGCGGAAGCGGAGGAGATGAAGAAAAAGGTCGCCGAAAGTGCGGCGCGCCTTGCCGAGCTTGAAAAGCTGGAGCCGGAGCTTGAGGCAAAGGTCAAAAAAATAATGATGCTGATTCCCAATATCATTGACCCCAGCGTGCCCATCGGACCGGATGACAGCTGCAACGTTGAGGTCGAGCGCTTCGGCGAGCCGACGGTACCGGATTTTGATATTCCTTACCACACCGAGATAATGGAAAGGCTTGCGGGCGTTGACATGGATTCCGCGGGAAGAGTATCCGGTAACGGATTTTACTATCTTATGGGCGACATTGCTCGCTTGCATTCCGCGGTGTTGGCATATGCGCGCGATTTTATGATAGAAAAGGGTTTTACCTATTGCATACCGCCCTTTATGATACACGGCAACGTCGTTGAGGGCGTTATGAGTCAAAACGACATGGATGCCATGATGTACAAGATCGAAGGGGAAGATCTGTATCTTATCGGAACCTCCGAGCATTCGATGATAGGCAAATTCATCGATCAGATCATTCCCGAAGCGTCCTTGCCGCAAACGCTTACCAGCTACAGTCCTTGCTTCCGTAAAGAAAAGGGAGCACACGGCATCGAGGAGCGCGGCGTCTATCGTATCCACCAGTTTGAAAAGCAGGAGATGATAGTCGTTTGCCGTCCGGAGGACAGCATGGAATGGTATGAAAAGATGTGGCGTTATTCAGTCGAGCTCTTCCGCTCTATGGAAATACCGGTGCGTCAGCTTGAATGCTGCTCGGGAGATCTTGCCGATCTTAAGGTCAAGTCCTGCGATATCGAGGCATGGTCGCCTCGCCAGCAGAAGTAT
Source organism: uncultured Ruminococcus sp. (assembly GCA_964590755.1). Lineage (GTDB taxonomy): Bacteria > Bacillota > Clostridia > Oscillospirales > CAG-272 > CAG-390. Next base: position 6,936 of record CAZPYK010000003.1, read on the forward strand.
TTCGAGGTCTGCTCCTGCTCAAACCTCGGAGATGCCCAGGCGCGTCGCTTGCGCATGAGAGTCAAGGGTGCCGACGGCAAAATGTATCTGCCGCATACACTCAACAACACCGTGGTCGCACCTCCGCGCATGCTGATAGCATTCCTTGAGAATCATCTGCTTGCCGACGGCAGCGTGACGATTCCCGAGGTGCTGCGTCCTTATATGGGCGGCAAAGAGATACTCGTTCCCCAAAAGTAAGACAATAATACAAAGATAAAAATATATCGCCCAATGCTTTCGCTATCCGCAAAAGCATTGGGCGATAATGTTTAGCGTTACCTATTAAGCGTGGGCTGTTTCTTGAAAAACTGATAGAGGAAGCAGGGGATCATGCCGTTATAAAGCTTGCGCACGGCGTCCGCGCGTCTGCCGTAAAGACGTTCGAAATACTCGCATGAGGTCAGCACGTATACCTGCCAGGGCTCCATTGCTCTGAAGGTCTTTCCCATATCGCGATAAAGTGCTTCGGCGTCTCTCATGCTCAGCATTCGCTCGCCGTAAGGCGGATTGCATATAAGAGTTCCGCGCCCGTCTGGCTTTTTGATCTTTGTCGCGTCTGCGGTATAGAATTCGATATGCTTTGAAACTCCCGCGCGTCGCGCGTTGGCTTTGGCTGTTGCAATGGCGTCGGGGTCTATGTCGGTGCCGCGAGCGCGAAAATCCGTGTCGGTGACGGCATTTTCCGCTTCGTTGCGGGCATCATCCCAGATGCTTGCGTTAAGTGCGGGGAATTTCTCTCCGGCGAAGGAGCGAAAAAGTCCGGGGGCGCGGTGCGTCATGAGCATAACACCCTCTATGGCTATCGTGCCGGATCCGCAAAACGGATCCCAGAGCAGGGTGTCCTCTCTCAGCCTTGAATTTATAACGAGCGCGGCCGCAAGTGTTTCGCGAAGCGGTGCCGCGTTTGCCTCGGGACGGTATCCGCGCTTGTGCAGTGCAACACCCGAGGTATCTATCATCAAATGCGCGATGTCTTTAAAGATGAAGAATTCGATCTGATATTTTATTCCCGTTTCGGGAAGCCGTAAAAGCCCGTATCTGCCGCCCAAACGGTCGGAAACGGCTTTTTTTATTATGCTTTGGCAGGCGGGTATTGAAGTCAGTGTGCTTTTTATGGCATGCCCCTTTACGGGGAAGGCGTCATCGCGTCCGATAAATGCTTCCCATTCGATGGCTTTGGTGCCCTCAAAGAGCGCATCGAAGCTTGGGGCATCAAATGAACCGAGAAGAATGTATATCCTTTCGGCGCAACGCAGGTTGATGTTGGCGCGGGCGCAATCGCGCGGTGTGCCGCGAAAGGTCACTCTGCCGTCCATGGTGGACAGGCGTTCGACCCCGAGCGCGTCAAGCTCTGCTCCGAGCAGTTTTTCGAGCCCGAACAGGCAGGTGGCGACATATGTCAGCTTTTCTTCCATGGTTGTGATAGTTCCTTTACGTTTTTTGTTGATGGCGGTTTGGCGTCCCGGGCGTCTTTGGGCTGTCAAAGACGCGGAAACGCTTTTCGAAGATCTGTATTTCCGACCGAATACGGTGGATTTTTTAAACTTTTTTTGACCGGTGCGGCACATGCGTGATTTTTCGATTGACAGCGCCGCTCTTGTGTGATAAAATATGTAATAATACGATCGTTTTCAAAATAAAAAGAAGTCGCGGACGCGGTTTTTCGACAGCTCCGAAAAGCCGCATGTCAAAACGAAAGGGATGGTCACGATCATGGCTGACAGCACGATATACATCGATTTTCATTCTCATATACTTCCGGGAGCCGATCACGGCGCCGAAACGTCGGAGGATTCTACAGCTTCAATGAATGAGCTCATCGGCCTCGGCGCGGGTGGCGCGGTGGCGACACCGCATTTTTATCCGGAGAACACGAGTGTGGAGCTTTTCAAGAAAAGGCGCGCCCGTGCCGTCGAGCACTTTAAGGAGACCTGCCTTTCGGAAAGGTGCCCGGTATACGTCGGTGCCGAGGTGGCTGTCTGTCGTTATCTTGAGCGCATGCCGGAGCTGGCGGAGCTCTGCATAGCAGGTACGAATGTTTTGTTGCTTGAAATGCCCTTCGCTCGGTGGACGGAGGAGATAATCAAGACGGTTGAAAGTATCCGCAAGCTGGGTTTTGAGGTGATCTTGGCTCACCCCGACAGATACGAGGAGCGTGGAGTGGAAGCGCTGTTCGAACGCGGATTTCGCGGTCAGCTGAACATTGCATCATTGGCGACCAAAAATCCTTGGAGAAGACGGCGCCTCTTGCGCTGGGTCGACGACGGACACATACTTGCCATAGGTACGGATATACACAGACCGGAAGTGCGGGATGATCGCAATGCGTTCCCGCGCGGCATCGAGGTCCTCGGAGAGGACCGCCTTGCGATGCTGAAAATGTCAACAAGCGAGCTTTTAAAGGGCGCGAAGATATTATCGAGATAAGGAGCGTGAGGCTGTAGTGCCGCTTTCGAAGAAAATAATTAAATGTCATAAGCTCGAAAGAACTGCGGCTTTTATGTTATGTGTTCTGTTGCTCGGGTGTGCTTTCTTCGGGTGTTCGGGCGATGCTTTCGGAAGCACGACCGATCCCGAATCGACGCCTGCGGTCATTGAGCCCGAAGCGAGCGGCGAGGCGACGACTGCACCGTCGGATATCACGATCGCGCTTGATGAGGGTATGACCGCGGAATCTGTCGCCGAAACAGAGAATGTGACCGATGAGGCAACTCTCACAGAGGAGTTAAATCCGGTCACGGAGACAAAACGGTTGAGTTTTGCCGCGTGCGGGGATAACATCCTTTATCGCCCCGCCATCAGAGAGGCCGCCACGCGAGCGATCGAGGGTGGGCGAAAGTATAATTTTCGTCCGATCTATAAAAACGTCGAAGATATAATAGCCGACGCGGATATAGCGTTTATCAATCAGGAAACGGTGATAGCGGGTGAGGAATACGGATATTCGGGATATCCCACCTTCAACAGTCCGTGTGACATAGCCGATGACCTTGTGGATATAGGCTTTGATGTCGTTTCACTTGCGAACAATCACATCTTGGATATGTGGGAATCGGGGCTTTTGAATACGCTGAATTATTGGCGTGAGCTGCCGGTCGCGACCGTTGGCGCGTATATCAACGCCGAGGATGCCTCGGAACTTCGTATAGTCGAACGTGACGGCGTGAAGGTAGCCTTTTTGGCGTACACATACGGCGCGAACGGCAGACGTCTCGGTTCCGATTCGGAGCTTGTGATATCCTTTTATCGCGAGCAGGATCCGTACTCCGCAAATTACGGTGAGATATTCAAAGAAAAGCTGATCTCCGAGGTGAGTGCGGCAAAGGCGGCGGCGGATGTTGTCGTCGTGTCGATCCACTGGGGCAGAGAGGATACGCAGGTCATCACCGACGAACAGCGTGAACTTGCCGTGCTTTTGTGCGACGCGGGAGCGGATGTCATATTGGGGCATCATCCGCACGTGCTGCAATCGATGGAGTATATTCAAAGCACCAACGGAGATCACACGGCTTTTTGTGCATATTCGCTCGGCAACTTTCTCGGAATGCAAGGCTATGATCACAATGCGCTGGGCGGAATACTGACCTTTGAACTGTGTGTGGATGCGGACGGTGTTCGCGTGGAGAATGTCAAGTTCATTCCCACCGTGAGCTATTTCAATGTTAACTATCTGGAAAATGAGATATATCTTTTTTCCGAGTTTACCGATGAGCTTTGTGCCTCGCACTGTGTCGTGCGACGCGGAGGTGACGGTACCTTCGGGGGCAGAATGAGCATGGCGTCATTGACGAATATCTTGAAAAATGCGATCAAGGTCGACTTTTTGCCGGATGCGCTGAAGAACTTGTACTGACAAACAAGCCATTTCCGGCTGTTTTATATTGGGACTGTAAAAAACGTAATGTTTTTTACAGCCCCAATATGTTTGCATGCATTCTTCCGTTTATTTGCCCGCGGAGGCGAGAGCCGCATCCGCCTTGGACAAATCGGGGGCGCCTGCCATGGCGGAATCGGGACGTCCGCCGCCCTTGCCGCCGGCAACCGCCGCCACGGCGGAGACCAGCTTGCCGGCGTGTGCGCCGTTTTTGACCGCCTCTGCGCCCGCGGCGCAGACGAAGTTCAGCTTGCCCTCGAATATTACAGCCAGTATGGCAACGGTATCCGGGTGAGAAACCTTTATTTCGTCCGCAAGCGTTCTTGCCGTTGCAACGTTCATGCCCTCAAGCTTTCCGCGCACCAGCTTGTATCCGCCCATGTCGACCGAGTTGTTCAGTATCGAATCAAGCTTTGATGCGGCAAGCTTAGAGCTTAGCGATTCTATCTCGCGTTTGAGTTCCTTTATTTCGCTCATTACCGCCGCGCCTCGCTTCGGCAGTTCTGCGATATTTTGAGCCTTTATCTCCCTTGCGGTCTCGGCGAGCAGCTTATCGCGCGAGCTGATAAGACGCATGACTTCCATGCCGGTAACGGCTTCGATTCGGCGCACGCCCGCCGCCACCGATGTCTCGGCGGTGATCTTAAACAGACCTATCTGACCGGTGGAGGAACAGTGCGTACCTCCGCAAAGCTCGGTGGAAAAGTCGCCCATCTTGACCATGCGCACTACCTTGCCGTATTTTTCGCCGAAGAGAGCCATGGCTCCGTTCTTTTTGGCGGTCTCGATATCGGTCTCGACCGTTACGATCTTATTATCGGCAAGTATGAAGGAGTTGACGATATTCTCGACCATTGCAATTTCTTTTTCGGTGAGAGCTTGGAAGTGGGTGAAGTCAAAGCGGCATACGTCCTCTGAGACAAAAGAGCCTGCCTGTTCGACATGGTCGCCGAGCAAACGGCGCAGCGCCGCCTGCAACAGGTGCGCGGCGGAATGGTTGCGCATTATCGCCTGACGGCGAAGATCGGCAATGTCAGCGGTAACGGTGTCCTCGACATTCAAAACGCCCTCGGCAACGGTGCAAAGGTGCAGATATACTCCGTCCTTCTTTTTGGTGTCGTAGACATTCAGCAAAACGCCGTCGCGGTAGATGGTGCCGCAGTCTCCGACCTGTCCGCCGCCCTCGCCGTAGAAGGGCGTTTTGTCAAGTACGACGGTGCAGTTGCCCTCGGATACCGTTTCGACGGAATCGTCGTCGGCGATGATGGCAAGCACGCGCGCGTCTTTGGTGCGATAGCTTTCGTAGCCCGCAAATTTCGTCTTTGGCAGGTCGGAGATGAGCGAGCCCTGAGAATCGGACCAACCGGAAATGTTGGCGCGCGCCTCTCTTGCGCGTGCCTTTTGGGCTTTCATCAAACGTTCGAAGGTCGCCTCATCCACATGGAGATGCGCCTCCTCGGCTATCTCCTTGGTGAGATCGATGGGGAAGCCGAATGTATCGTAAAGCTTAAATACCTCTTCGCCCGAGATGGTGTCGGCATTGTGATCGAGCGCGCCGTGAATTAAGTCGGAGAGAATGGCAAGTCCGGCATCGATCGTTGCGTCAAAGCGGTCCTCTTCGATGGAGAGCACCTTTTTGATGTAATCGCGCTTGGCGGTGAGCTCGGGATAGGCACCGCAGCTCTCGCCTATGGCGACTTCGACCACATCGGTAAGGAAGGGGTGGTCGATTCCGAGCAGCTTGCCATGGCGGCAGGCACGACGAATTATGCGGCGCAACACATATCCGCGCCCTTCGTTTGAAGGAATAACACCGTCGGATATCATAAACATTGCCGAACGGGTGTGGTCGGTTATGACGCGAATGGATATGTCGTTGTTTTTGTCGTTGCCGTAGGTCTTTCCGGCTATGTCGCAGACGGTGTCAAGCACGCGTCTTATCGTGTCGACCTCGAACATGTTGTCAACGCCCTGCATTACGCAGGCAAGACGCTCAAGTCCCATGCCGGTGTCGATATTCTTTTGCTTAAGCTCGGAATAATTGCCGTGACCGTCGTTGTCAAACTGAGAGAACACGTTGTTCCAGATCTCCATGTAACGGTCGCAATCGCAGCCGGGGCGGCAGTCCGGCTTGCCGCAGCCGTATTTTTCGCCGCGGTCGAAGTATATCTCCGAGCAAGGACCGCAGGGGCCCGAGCCGTGTTCCCAAAAGTTGTCCTCTTTGCCGAGTCGAACTATATGCTCGGCGGGCACGCCGATCTTATCGCGCCAAATGGCGTAGGCCTCATCGTCGTTTTCGTATATCGAGGGCCAAAGCAGGTCTGAGGGTATCTCCATAACCTCGGTGAGAAATTCCCAAGCCCAGGTGATGGCTTGCTCTTTGAAATAATCGCCGAATGAAAAGTTTCCGAGCATCTCAAAAAAGGTTCCGTGACGCGCGGTGTGTCCCACGCGGTCGAGGTCGGGAGTGCGGATGCATTTTTGGCAGGTGGTGACACGGTGACGCGGAGGCTCCTCCTCGCCCGTGAAATATTTTTTCATCGGAGCCATGCCGGAGTTGATCAGCAAAAGGCTCTTGTCGTTGTGAGGTATGAGCGGGAAGGATGGCAAACGCAGATGTCCCTTTGATTCAAAAAATGAAAGGTATTTCTCGCGTATGTCATTTAAAGAAGTCCATTCCATGATTGTTATCCCTTTCGGATCGTTAATTGCGAATATTTCGCCTTATAATAAATTAGTTATATTATATCACTCTGCACACGAAAAGTCAACACCGAGATACGAAACCGTCTTATTTTACGTTTTTGAGAGTCCGCCGGCGGATCTTGCGGCTTTTGTGCAAAAAATATGAACAAATTTGCAAAAACCTATTTGCAAAGCGAAGATTTTGTGATATAATATGATTGGTGTTGTGTTTTATTGCTTTTTATAATAACGACTTGTTCTTTATAATGTAAATGTAAAATAATGCATGTGAAAATTCATGCAATCATCACACAATACACTTAATGACAATGTATAATCAAAATGCAAGGCTCAAGCTTTGGCCGAGCCGTGACCGCTCGCGGTCGCTTTTGAGAACAAAAAGAAAACAGCGTAAGACAAAATGAGATAAAAACAAAAACAGGAGGAGCCAATAAATGAACTACACAAAAATTCTGGTAGTGGATGATGACAGCAACATAAGAGATCTTCTTAAGCAGGGGCTCGAAAACGAGGGCTACGAGGTGAAGACGGCCTCCGACGGCTATGAGGCTGTGGATACCTTTAAAAAGTATGATCCCGATATCATGCTTCTCGATATAATGCTTCCCGGAAAGAGCGGCAGAGATGTGTGCACCGAGATACGCAAGTTTTCCACCAAGCCGATCATTATGATAACCGCCAAGGGAGATGTCGTTGACAAGGTGGTCTGCCTTGAGTTGGGAGCCGACGATTTTGTCGTGAAGCCCTTTGACCTTAATGAGCTCTTCGCTCGTATAAAGGCGGTGCTTCGCCGTTGCAGCTTCCACGAGGAGCCGGGCGACAGCGAGGTCATAAAATTCGAAAACATAGAGATCAGCAAGCAAAAATATGAGCTCAAACTGAACGGCAGATCGGTCGATATTCCGCCCAAGGAGCTCGAACTGCTTTATTTTCTTGCGTCGAATTACAATCGCGTATTCACGCGCGATCAGCTTTTGGATAAGGTGTGGGGCTTTGATTATTTGGGAGACTCCCGCACGGTGGATGTGCATGTTAAGAGGCTGCGCGAAAAGCTTGAGGGCGTATCCGAAAAGTGGATGCTGAAGACAGTTTGGGGAGTAGGCTATAAATTCGAAGTGGTCGGCAACTGATCGATCGACAACAATGTCCGGTGTCACGACCGGCGCAACTTGTAAGACAGGGCTGCGGTACGGTAAGTGCTGCGGTCCTGCTTTGTTGTGAGCGGACAAGGTGCACGGAACGGCTTATCGGGGCACGCTCCCGCCGGAAAGGTATGGTCATTATACAGATGTTTAAAAGTGTTTTTGCCAAGTACACCTCCGCATTTATGCTGATAATCGTGATAAGCTTTGCGATACTCACCGCGATAGTCGGAACGCTCATCAACGGCTATACCGATTCCATGCGCATGAGCACGGTGGAATCAACGGCGGAGGCCGTTGCGGAATGCATAGAGGAAAAGATCGAAAAAAGCGGGCTTTACGATTTTGCCGCATTTTGCGAGATATACGAAAGCGATATAAGCACTTTCGTCAATTCGATAGTTCGCGCAAGCAACGAGGATATGCTTGTGCTGGTCACCGGCAATTCGGGAAAGATAGCGGTCGCAAGCGCGTATGATTCGGTTGAGCTTCGCGGCGCTCAAATACCCAAGCAGATAATGGACGATATAAACAGCGGATCGGAGCCGGATAACCTTGAACGCATAGACGGAATAGTCGACGAAAAAAGTCTCATTTCCGCGCGGTCGGTATATCTTCGCGACAGCTATATCTGCGGCACGGTCTTTGTTTGCATGCGTGCCGCCGCGGATGAAGGGCTGAGCGCGGTGGCGACGCGCACCATCGCTCTTGCGAGTCTGTGGGTGCTTTTGGCGGCATTGATCGCGGTTTATTTTATTACCGATCGAGTCAGCGGGCCGCTGAAGGATATGAGCCGCGCGGCAAAGCGCCTGGCGGCGGGAAGGTTTGATGTTCGAGTTCCCGTGGTCGGAGACGACGAGGTCGCGGAGCTGGCGAGAACCTTCAACAACATGGCAAGCTCGCTTGCATCTCTTGATGATATGCGCAATGATTTCATGTCAAGCGTCTCGCATGATATGCGCACGCCGATGACGACGATATCGGGGTTTATCGATTGCATTCTTTCCGGGGCTATACCTCCGGAGCAGCACGAGCATTATCTCAAGGTGATCCGCGACGAGGTGCAGCGGCTGTCGAGGCTCGTCTCCACGTTGCTTGATATCTCTCGCATACAGGCGGGAGACCGCAAGTTCGTTATGGCTCCGTTCGACATATGCGAGATGGGAAGACAGGTCCTTATCTCCTGCGAGCAGAGGATAGATGCCAAGCGACTTGAGGTGGAGTTTGATATAGACGACGATAATATGTACGTCAACGGTGACCATGACGCGATATATCAGATCGTTTATAATATTTGTGACAACGCGATAAAGTTTTCGAAAGATGCGGGGCTTTTGCGCGTGAGTATTCGATATGCCGAGAACAAGAAGATCAGTGTGAGCGTCTTCAATGAAGGTGACGGTGTTCCGCTTGAGGATCAACCGTATATCTTTGAGCGATTTTACAAGAGCGACCGCAGTCGCGGCAAGGATAAGAGCGGAGTGGGACTTGGTATGTTTATCGCCAAGACGATAATCAAGGCGCACGGCGAGGATATCATTCTGCGCAGTGAGCCGGGCAAGGATTGCGAGTTCATCTTCACGCTCCCGCGAGCGTCCGCGCCCGAAAGAAAAGCACAATCGGAAGCAAAATGACCGAAAAACGAAAGCTGTGGTATTCATTATGACCGAAGAAGAAAAAAATCTTAACGAAGCGCATTCCGACGGTGATGCCGCACGGGATATGCCCGAGGCGGATGCCGTTTTCGACGCGCCGTGCGATTTGTCCGTGTGTGTCACGTGTACGCAGCCGGACGCGCCGTCAGGCGTCGCGGATGAGTTGTCGACTGTAAAGGAAAACACAAAAATAAAAAACAAGAAGGAAAAGAAAAGGTCGCGTCGGCGCAAGCGCGTCGCGACACCCGGAAGCGATGCTCAAAGGCGTGGAAACGGCGAGCGCGGCGGCTGGGTGGCGCTTTCCGCACTTGCGGTTTTTGCATTGCTGATCTGTCTTGCAACGCTTGTGGCGCTGATGGCGGAATGCGGTATGTTTAGACGCATAACGGAGGCTGTGACGGGCGGCTCGCACGCGAATACCCTGGTGACGAATAAATATATCTTTGTCCGCGAGGACGGTACAACCGGCAGACTTTCGATTCCCGAGATAGCAGACAAGGTCTCGCCGTCGGTGGTGGGCATAGCGGTCAAAAAGACCGCAAGCTCCGGTGTCGGCAGTGGGATAATCAAGACCTCGGACGGATATATCATTACAAATTACCATGTGACCGACGATGCGACCGAGATATATGTTATCACGGCGAACGGTATGAATTATCCCGCGCGATATATCGGAGGCAACGAGCTTGCCGACGTTGCGGTGATAAAGATCGACGCTGCGGGTCTGACCGCGGCGGAATTCGGAGATTCGGATTCTCTGGTCGTCGGTGAAACGACTGTTGCTATAGGCACTCCCGGAAGCATAGAATACGCGGGAACGGTGACAACGGGTATCATATCCTGCGCAAACCGCAATGTCGGTTTTTACGATGATTCGGGGCTGCTTCAAAAGACGATGCACTTGATCCAGACCAGCACGCAGATAAATCCGGGCAATTCCGGCGGACCGCTTATCGACGGTGACGGAAGGGTCATCGGAATCAACACATATAAGATAAAAAGCGAGGGCTTTGAAGGGCTGGGCTTTGCCATTCCGATAAACGGTGCCTTGAAGGTGGTGGACGCCATCCTTGCCGGCAACGACAACGAGACCGGAGGAATAGTTTCTCTTGCCGCAAAGCTGGGTATTACCGGAATGGCGGTCACGCGCGGAACGAGCTTTACGTATGAAAACGAGAGCGGCGCGGTAATGGCTGTGGCGGAAGTCGACGGTGTGGCGGTGATAACGATTGCATCCGATAAATACGACGCCGCGCTGAAGCTGAAGCCGGGGGATATAATCACCTCGATCGACGGTATATGTGCTTCGACGATAGATGATATCCGTGAAGCCGTTGCGAGAAAAACACCCGGGGAGAGTGTGGCTTTGGTGCTCGTGCGCTCGGGATCGGAAATTAAGCTTGATGTTATATTGGGAAGCTGACATATGTGATATCGGTCGGGCTGTCTTGCGTCGGTGAGACAGCCCATGCTTTTTGAGAGAAAATTCCGAAATCGAAATTTTATTGTTGACAACACATGCGTGACATGCTATAATAATTAGACAACGATTTCCGATATGGAATCGAATGGCAAAACGCGCGGGAGAAAAAGATGGGCTCGTTCAAACTCAAAAGCGAATACACTCCGACCGGAGATCAGCCGGAAGCGATAGAGGCGCTCTCTCGCGGCTTGGCGGAAGGAAAGAGGATGCAGACCCTGCTGGGTGTTACCGGCTCGGGTAAGACTTTTACAATGGCAAATGTTATCGCTCGGTGCGGCCGACCGACGATAATATTGGAGTCCAACAAAACGCTGGCAGCACAGGTGTGCTCTGAGATGCGAGAATTCTTTCCCGACAGCGCCGTGGAATATTTCGTTTCGTATTATGATTATTATCAGCCGGAGGCGTACATTCCCGGTAAGGATATGTATATCGAAAAGGACGCGCTGGTCAATGATGAGATAGACCGTTTGCGCCACAGTGCCACCTCTGCGCTCTTTGAGCGTCGTGATGTTATAATAGTGGCAAGCGTCTCGTGCATTTATTCTTTGGGTGACCCCGGGGAATATCGCGAGCTGGTTATCGCGTTGCGTCCCGGTATGGAAATGAGCCGTGAAAAGCTCTTGAGAAGGCTGACGGCGGTGAGCTATACTCGCAACGATATGAACCTGGTGCGCGACAGTTTCCGCGTGCGCGGCGATACTGTTGAAATAATTCCCGCCTCGTCGGGCGACAAGGCGCTCAGAGTGGAATTTTTCGGGGATGAGATCGAGCGAGTGAGCGAGATAAATGTTGTCACGGGTGAGCTTTTGCGTCGTTTGACATACGCGGCGGTGTATCCCGCCACGCATTACGCCGTATCCGACGACAAGCGCGAAGCGGCGCTTGCCGAGATAGAGGCGGAGATGCGGGAGCGCGCGGCGTTTTTTACCTCAGAGGGTAAGCTCATCGAGGCGCAGCGAATTACCGAGCGTACGAAATACGATCTTGAGATGCTCAGAGAAGTCGGATTTTGCTCCGGTGTGGAGAATTATTCCCGCGTTCTTTCGGGCAGAGAGCCGGGGTCGACGCCGTATACGCTGCTTGATTATTTTCCGCAGGACTATATCATGTTCATAGATGAATCGCACGTGACGGTTCCGCAGGTCCGCGGAATGAGCGGCGGCGATTCGGCGCGAAAGCGCAATTTGGTTGAATACGGTTTCAGACTGCCGTCCGCGTATGACAATCGTCCGCTTTATTTTGAGGAATTTGAACAAAAGCTGAATCAGGTGATCTTTGTCAGTGCCACGCCGGGAGATTATGAGGGCGAGCATTCGTCGGCGACCGCCGAGCAGATAATAAGACCCACCGGATTGCTGGATCCCGAGGTCGAGGTGCGTCCGATAGAAGGGCAGATAGACGACATGCTCGGAGAGATACGAGCGAGGACCGCAAGGGGCGAACGCGTGCTGGTCACAACGCTGACAAGAAAAATGGCTGAGGATCTGACGGGATATCTTTCGGATAACGGCGTGAAGGTCAGGTACATCCATTTTAATGTGGATACCATTGAGCGCATGGAGATAATTCGCGACCTGCGGCTCGGTGTGTTCGATGTGCTGGTCGGAATAAATCTGCTGAGAGAGGGGCTTGACCTTCCCGAGGTCTCGCTTGTGGTCATTTTGGACGCCGACAAGGAGGGCTTCTTGCGTGCGGAAAGATCGCTGATACAGACCATCGGACGCGCCGCAAGAAACGAAAACGGCAAGGTCATAATGTATGCCGATGAGATCACCGGCTCAATGCGACGCGCGATAGCCGAGACCGAAAGGCGCCGACGCATACAGAGAAACTACAACGAAGAGCACGGCATCACGCCGCACACCGTTGTCAAAGGAATACGCGATGTTATCGACATTGCCGCTCACGGCTCGGGCGCCGATGCCGCTTCAAGCGCAAAGCGCAGCCGCGCCGATGTCAAGAAGATGTCAAAATCCGAGCGAGAGGCGACGATCGAGCGCATGACAAAGCAGATGAAGGAAGCGGCTCGCAGCCTTGACTTCGAGCTTGCCGCCTTCCTGCGCGATCGCATTCGCGAGATACGCGAGACAAAATAAGCTTGAAACATTGAAACGAAAAAATATAAAACAGAGTCGAAAGGTTCGGAAAACCGCCGAAGGATCAAAAAATGCCTGATTACATTAAAATAAAGGGCGCGCGCGTCCACAATTTGAAAAATATTGATCTTACCATACCCAGAGATAAGCTCGTTGTGTTTACCGGACTCTCGGGCTCGGGTAAATCATCTCTTGCTTTTGACACGATATATGCCGAGGGACACCGCAGATTCGTGGAGTCGCTGTCCTCTTATGCGCGGCAGTTCTTGGGTCAGCTTGATAAGCCGGATATCGATTCGATAGAGGGGCTCTCGCCCGCGATATCAATAGATCAGAAAACGACATCCAAGAACCCGCGCTCGACCGTGGGAACGGTCACCGAGATATACGATTACCTCAGATTGCTTTATGCGAGAGTCGGGGTGACGCATTGCCCGGTGTGCGGAAAGGTGATATCGCGCCAGACCGTTGACCAGATAATAGACAAGATAATGACGCTTCCCGAGGGCACGCGCTTTTTGGTGCTTGCTCCGATCGTGAGAGCGAAAAAGGGAAGGCATGAAAAGATATTTGCCGATGCGCGTCGCTCGGGATATACGCGAGTTCGCGTTGACGGAAATATGTATGAGCTTGACGAGAAGATAACACTTGATAAAAACATTCGTCACAGCATTGAGGTCGTGGTGGACAGGCTGGTCATGCGCGCCGATATAAGGTCGCGACTTGCCGATTCGGTCGAGACCGCATTGGCGCTTGCCGAGAAGCGAATGACCGTGGTCACCGTGCCGCGCGAGGAGGATGAGCAGCCCCGGGAACTTGAATTTTCGCAGACATATGCGTGCGACGAGCACGGCATATCCTTCGGTGAGCTTGAGCCGCGTATGTTTTCCTTCAATAATCCGGCGGGCGCATGTCCCGCTTGTGCGGGACTCGGAATGACGCGGCGCGTTTCGGTCGACAGGGTCATTCCCGACCGTTCGCTTTCGCTCTCCGGAGGGGCGATAGCCGTAAACGGGTTTAAAACTTTGGAGGAGGAGAGTTGGAACGGCCCGCTCTTCGCCGCAGTTGCGGAAAAATACGGCTTTACACTCGATACGCCGCTGGATAAGCTGACAAAGGAGCAATTCAATATTCTGCTTTACGGCTCGGGCAACGAAAAATACGAGGTCACACGTTATTTCGGCCACGAGGCGCATCATAAGTCATATACCTTTGACGGCATCATGACTATGATAGAGCAGAGAATGGAATACGGCATGAGCGCCGAATATTACGAGCAATTCATAGAGGAGATCCCCTGCGAGGTCTGCCACGGCAGACGACTCAATCCTATGTCGCTTGCGGTCACGGTCGGAGGCTTGGCGATCGACGAATTTTGCGATCTTTCGGTCGATCGTGCGCTTGAATACATCTCGTCCACCGAACTTGAGTTGACCGACACCGAAAAAGAGATAGTCAAGGAGGTCATAAAGGAGATACGTGCGCGTCTGGAGTTTTTGAGAAGCGTGGGACTCGGATACCTGACGCTGTCTCGGCGTGCGGGAACGCTTTCGGGCGGGGAGGCACAGCGTATAAGGCTTGCCACTCAGATCGGTTCGTCGCTGGTCGGAGTGCTTTACGTGCTTGATGAGCCCAGCATCGGACTTCACCAGCGTGACAACGATCTGCTGATCGCCACATTGAAGCAACTGCGCGACCTCGGAAATACCGTCATCGTGGTAGAACACGATGAGGACATGATGCGCAGATCCGATTATATAGTGGATATCGGTCCGGGTGCGGGGGTGCACGGCGGTAATGTTGTTGCCGCGGGAACGCCGGAAGAAGTGGCTGCCAACGAGGCTTCGCTGACGGGAGCGTATCTTTCGGGCAGAAAGCAGATACCGGTGCCGTCCGAGCGTCGCGCGGGCAGCGGACATTTCTTAAAGATAAAAGGGGCGCGAGAGCACAACCTTAAAAATATTGATGTTGACATTCCGCTTGGGTGCTTCGTATGTGTCACGGGGGTATCCGGTTCGGGCAAATCCTCGCTTGTGAACGGAATAATCAACCCTACGCTTCTTTCCGCTCTCAACGGAGCTCGCCGACGTCCCGGCAATTGCGACGGGGTGGAGGGAGTCGAATACCTCGATAAGGTCATTGATATAGACCAAAGTCCGATAGGAAGAACGCCTCGCTCGAATCCCGCCACCTATACCGGACTGTTTAACGACATAAGAGAGCTTTTTGCGCAGACGCGAGATGCCAACGTTCGCGGCTATAAGGCGGGAAGGTTTTCGTTCAATGTCAAGGGCGGCAGATGCGAGGCGTGTCAAGGTGACGGTGTGCGTAAGATAGAAATGCATTTTTTGCCGGATGTATATGTTACGTGCGATGTGTGTCACGGAAAAAGATACAATCATGACACACTGGAGGTCAGATATAACGGAAAAAATATATACGAGGTCCTTGAGATGACCGCCGAGGAGGGCGTTATATTCTTTGACGGATTGCCCAAGCTGCGTCGCAGACTTCAAACACTGTGCGACGTCGGCCTCGGATATATAAAGATAGGTCAGGCATCTACCACCATATCCGGCGGCGAGGCGCAGAGAGTCAAGCTTGCCACCGAGCTTTCCCGCCGCGGCACGGGGCGCACGATGTATATTCTCGACGAGCCGACAACGGGGCTTCACACCGATGATGTGGCAAAACTGCTCACGGTGCTTCAACGGTTCGTTGATGCGGGGAACACCGTGCTCGTCATAGAGCACAATATGGAAGTGATAAAGTCTGCCGATTATATCATCGATCTCGGACCCGAGGGCGGTGACGGCGGCGGAACGCTCGTTGCGTGCGGTACTCCGGAGGATATCGCGGCATGCGAGAACTCCTACACCGGGAAATATTTGAGGGCGTATCTGTAAGACACCAAGTTCATGAAATGACATGCGACCGTGACATCGGTCATAACGCGACCGATGTCACGGTCGCGTTGTATTTTTCGATTTGCGGCGCATCCTTGAGATTGTCGTGCGCCGAAATTGTCACAAAAAAACGGCAAGTGCCAAAATTCACAATTTGTTAACAAAAATGAAACTCCAAAAGCACAAACAGAAGCCGTTTTCGTGGTATATTATAAGCGTTGGTTAGCACTGAACTATTGCGAGTGCTAAAAAGTCTGCTCGGACGTAGAACTTGAATGGCACGGCTTTCAAATGACCGGCTTGCCGAGAAAGGGAGGTGCGCAAAATGTACGGCGACGAATTGAGTATCCGCAAAAAAGCGATACTTAAAGCGGTGGTCGAATCGTATATTGAAAACGGCGATCCCGTAGGGTCGAGATCCTTGCAGCAGCTTCCGAACATGAGATGCTCCTCGGCAACGATACGAAACGAGATGGCTGAGCTTGAAAGCATGGGTTATCTTGAGCAGCCGCACACCTCTGCGGGGCGGGTACCGTCTCAGTTGGGTTATCGCTTTTATGTCGATCAGCTGATAGAGCATTACGCCATGACGACCGGTGAGATAGCTCAGATAAGTCAGGTGCTTAAGAGCAAGACGAGCGAGGTCGATCAGATATTGCTTGCGGCTTCCCGCCTTGCGTCGGCGCTTACTAATTATACCGGTATCGCCGCAAAGCCGAGGTGTGAATCGGTTACGATAACAAGGTTTGAGTCCGCTTTCATTGATGAGTTTAATTTCGTTCTTATAATGATAAGTTCGGTCGGCTCGGTCATATCGAAGCACATACGCCTTAACGCGCCGATCGGGCAGGAGAGCGTGCTCAGGCTCACCGGTGCACTCAACGATAATATTTTGGGGCTTTCCGCAAACGAGATAAATCTTCCGGTAATAATGCGTCTTGAGGCGTCGATGGGAGATGAGGCGCCGCTCATCGGTCCGATAATCAAGACGGTGTATGCCACCATGACCGAGCTGGACGGCGGAGAGTTGAGGCTTTCGGGCATAAATCATCTTTTGCAATATCAGGATTATGCCGATACCGATGAGCTCAAGGATCTGCTGGGGACGCTTGAACGCAAGGAGGAGATACTTGATCTTGTCTCAAGGGAAAAGGACGGAGAGATATCGGTCGTGATCGGTTCGGAATCCCCCGTGAGCGTGATGAACAACTCTTCTCTTGTCTTTAAGCCGATAAAGCGCGGAGACAAGACGGTGGGAGTCATAGGTGTTCTGGGACCGCTTCGTATGGATTATGCACGTGTGCTTGAAACCATAGAGCGCCTTTGCGGAATGATAGGCGAGATGATAGATTCGGATGCTCCGCAGGCTCCGCCGGCGTTGACCGGTGCCGGCGACTCCGAGGTGCGATAGCTTGATAAGTTTACTGTGAAAGGAATTAACATAGATATGACGGAAACGGAAAAGAATATCAACACAACAGAAGAAACGGTCAATGACAATGAAAAAGTCGATGAGACACCGAGAAACGCGAACGAGGCGGAAGCGGAAGCTTGCGAGAATGCCGAATGCGGCGACGAAAAGCTTTCTCACGGCGAAAAGAAAAAAGTTAAAAAGCTGGAGAGCAGAGTAGCCGAGCTTGAAAAAAAGCTTGAGTCCGCAGAGGCCGCAAAAAAGGCGGACGACGACAGATATCTTCGAATGCTTGCGGAATACGATAACTTCAGACGCCGCGCCGCAAAGGAAAAAGAAGGAATATACACCGAGGCATATTCGGATGCGATATCGGCGCTGCTGCCGATACTTGACAATCTCGACCGCGCCGTGGGATGCACCGATGCCGCGGCTCTTGCCGAAGGGCTGGCTCTGATAATGAAGAGCTTCGGTGAGGCACTTACAAAGCTCGGCGTAGAGGAGATAAAAGCCGCAGGCGAGACCTTCGATCCAAACCTTCACAACGCGGTCATGCACATCGAGGATGAGTCCGCGGGAGAGTCCGAGATCGTGGAGGTCTTCCAAAAAGGTTATAAAAAAGGCGACAAGGTCATCAGACACGCTGTCGTCAAGGTCGCAAACTGACAAACGCGGTTTTCGATCGAACAACAATAAACAAACAAAAATAATAGCTTCTATAATAAACCATAATAATTTATACACTGTATTTACAGCAGGAGGATATTAATCATGTCAAAAATAATAGGTATAGACCTCGGTACGACAAATTCATGCGTAGCCGTTTATGAAGGCGGCGAGCCTACGGTCATTCCCAATCCCGAAGGAGCGCGCACCACTCCGTCTGTTGTTGCTTTCAAAAAGGACGGCGAGCGTCTTGTCGGACAGGTGGCAAAGCGCCAGGCTATCACAAACCCCGATCACACCATTGCAAGCATTAAGCGTGAAATGGGAACAAATTATAAGGTAAACATTGACGGCACGACATATACACCTCAGGAGATATCCGCCATGGTGCTTCGCAAGATGAAAGCCGACGCCGAGGCATATCTCGGTCAGCCGGTAAATCAAGCAGTTATCACCGTTCCCGCATATTTTACCGATGCACAGCGCCAGGCGACCAAGGATGCCGGCAAGATAGCCGGACTTGAGGTCCTTCGCATCATCAACGAGCCCACGGCGGCGGCTCTTGCATACGGAATGGATAAGGAGCAGGACGGCAAGATCATGGTGTTCGACCTCGGCGGCGGAACCTTTGACGTATCTTTGCTTGAAATTTCCGACGGCGTTTTCGAGGTCCTTGCCACAGCCGGCAACAACCATCTCGGCGGCGATGATTTCGATCAGCGCATCATCAACTGGATGGCAGACAACTTTAAGGCCGAGCACGGTATAGATGTACGCGGTGACAAGATGGTGCTTCAAAGACTTAAGGAGGCTGCCGAAAAGGCTAAGATAGAGCTCTCCGGCATGACGAGCACCAACATCAACCTGCCCTTCCTTACGGCCACCGCGAGCGGTCCTGTTCACTTTGAGACCACTTTGACTCGTGCGAAGTTCAACGAGCTGACCGCAGATCTTGTTGATGCAACAATGCAGCCCACACGTCAGGTGCTTTCCGATGCGGGACTCAAGCCCTCGGATGTAGACAAGGTGCTTCTCGTGGGCGGCTCCACGAGAATTCCCGCCGTTCAGGAAGCGGTCAAGAAGTTCATGGGCAAGGATCCCTTTAAGGGCATAAACCCCGATGAGTGCGTGGCTATAGGCGCGGCAATTCAGGGCGGTGTTCTCGGCGGCGACGTAAAGGATCTGCTTCTGCTTGATGTTACGCCTCTCTCCCTCGGTATCGAGACGCTGGGCGGCGTATTCAACCGTATAATCGATCGCAACACCACGATTCCCGTGAAGAAGAGCCAGGTGTATTCCACGGCCGCCAACAATCAGACATCGGTGGAGATACATGTCCTTCAGGGCGAGCGCGAGATGGCGTCCGGCAACACTACGCTCGGCAGATTTACGCTTGACGGTATTCCCGCCGCTCCTCGCGGAGTTCCGCAGATAGAGGTCACCTTCGATATTGACGCAAACGGTATAGTCAATGTATCCGCAAAGGATCTCGGCACCGGTCGCGAACAGCACATCACCATTACCAGCTCCTCCAACATGAGCAAGGAGGATATCGATCGCGCGGTCAAGGATGCCGAAAAGTATGCCGAGGATGACAAGAAGCAGAAGGAAGCGGTCGAGACCAGAAACCATGCGGAAAATCTCGTCTTCCAGAGCGAGCGCTCTCTTGAAGAGATAGGCGACAAGCTTTCCGAGGATGACAAGGCGGATGTGCGCGCGGCTCTTGAAACGCTCAAGAACACGCTGAAGGACGGCTCGGTCGAGCAGATCAAAAATGACACCGAGGCGCTGGAAAAGGCATTCGGTAAGCTTTCGGAAAAGCTTTATTCTCAGGCGGGAGCCGCGGGCGCTGCCGACAACGGCGCCGATGCCGGTGCGCAGAGCGACGGCAACGGAACCTACTACAACGCCGATTTTGAGGACAAGAGCGGCAAATAAGCGAATTACGGATAAAGACCTTCGGGGGCTGTGGCATTTTGCGGCAGTCCCCCGAAAGCGGTTTTTAAAAAAGTTGATTTTATGGAATTTCAAGGTGCTGACACATGGCAGAGAACAAAAGAGATTACTATGAGGTGCTGGGTATCGAGCGCGGCGCCGATGACGATACGATAAAAAAAGCATATCGCAAGATGGCGAAGCAATATCACCCGGATCTTCATCCGGGAGATAAGGATGCCGAGGCGAAATTCAAGGAGGTCAACGAGGCATATGCCGTGCTTTCGGATGCCGACAAGCGTGCGGCGTATGACAGATACGGCCATGCGGCGTTTGACGGCAGTATGGGTGGCGGCGGAGGCTTCTCCGGGGGCTTTTCTGCCGATTTCGGCGACATTGGGGATATTTTTTCTTCATTTTTCGGCGGCGGATTCGGAGGTGGCTATTCGGGTCAGCGCAGAAACGGTCCGATAAGAGGAGACGATATCGGAGTTCGCATTACGATAGATTTTGAGGAGGCTGTATTCGGTGTCAAGAAGGACGTGAGCTTCAAGCGCGTGACAAAATGCTCCGAATGCGGCGGCAGCGGTGCCAAAAAGGGAACATCCGCCGAGACCTGCTCTGCCTGTAACGGTACCGGACAGCGCCGTGTTACACAGAGGCTGGGGGGAATGCAGTTCCAATCCACCGTGACCTGTGAGAGCTGTCACGGAACCGGAAGGGTCATAAAGGATCCTTGCCGCTCCTGCGGAGGCAGTGGCTTTACGACTGTTCCGAAAACCATTGCCGTGTCTATACCCGCCGGTATCAACGACGGTGAGCGAATCGCCCTGCGCGGTCAGGGAAATGACGGCAAAAACGGCGGTTCGGCGGGCGATCTTATAATTGAGGTCCGCGTCAGACAGCACAATATCTTCGAGCGTGACGGCGTTACGCTTTACTGCGATGTCCCGGTGACCGTTGCGGAGGCGACTCTGGGGGCGGAGATAGAGGTCCCGACTCTTGAGGGAGTGCGCAAATACAAGATCCCCGAGGGGACGCAGCCCGGAACGCGGTTCACACTCAGCAGATGCGGCGTGCCTTATGTCAACAATTCCTCTCGCAGGGGAGACTTGATCTTCACCGTGAACATCGAAATACCGCGCGGACTTAACGAAAAGCAAAAGAATGCCATGCGCGCTTTTGCGGACAGCTGCGGTGAATCGAATTACCCCAAGCGTCTGCGGCTTATCGACAGATTGAAGAATCTCAGAGACAGCAGAGAAAACAAAGAAAACAAAGATAAATGATCGGAGCTCACACATGAGTTATGAGTATTCCAACTGGACAGAGATCAAGCTGACGGTCAAGACCGTATGCCTTGATAACGCAATTGCCATAATGAGCGCCGTCGATCCCGGTCTGATGATAGAGGATTACAGCGATTTTGATCTGAAAAGCGTTTACGGCGATCTGGTGGACGAAAGAATACTTTCCGCGGACAAGACCATGGCGTCCGTGTCGGTATTTCTGCCCGAGGGCGGAGATCTTGACGGTACGCTGAGTTTTATACGCGAAAGGCTTGCGGCAACTTCCATCGAGGGCGTTATATCCACCTCGGGTGTCAAGGAAGAGGATTTTGCCAATGCATGGCGGCAGTATTACAAGCCTCTGCATATCGGTCGTATAGTTATCGTGCCGAAGTGGGAGAACTATGAGCCTCGTGATGGCGAGATAATTATCGGAATGGATCCGGGCATGGCGTTCGGAACCGGTTCGCACGAGACCACAAGGCTGGTGATAGGGCTTTTGGAAGAGACCGTAAAGCCCGGCGACAATGTGCTTGATGTCGGTACGGGCAGCGGAATACTTGCCGTTTGCGCGTCAAAGCTCGGCGCCGCACATTGTCGGGCGTATGATATAGACCCGGTGGCGATCGAGGTGGCGGCGGAAAATGCCGCCGAAAACGGTTGCGAAAACATAGAGGTCGGACGTTCGGATCTTTTGGCGGGCGTTGCCGCGGGTCAATACGATGTGGTATGTGCCAATATAGTTGCGGATATCATCATTCGCATGGCGCCGGACATCGGACGCTTTATGCATGACAGGTCGACGCTCTTGGCATCCGGCATCATAAACGAGCGCGCCGCGGATGTCATTGAGGCGCTTGAGGGCAACGGTTTGTATGTCGCTCGCGCGCTTGAGGACAACGGCTGGACGGCACTTGCGGTGAAAAAACTTATTTAAGTTCATTCTACGCAAAGGAAATGCCTTAAGGGAGTTTGCGATGATCTTGCGTATGCAGACCGTACGCGTAAGCTTTTTCTCGTTGGGGGCTTGTCTCACGTTGATGAGACAAGCCCCCAAACGCGTTTGTCCGCATCCGATCGTTAACGCGTGTCTTTCGTCTCATCACTGTCGGCTTTTAACGCGTCAAGAAGACCGCCGGGCAAACCGCAAGCCGTTGATTTTTTAAAAAAATGAAATGTTTTTTCGCATAATATATAATAAAATCACGATAAACTATAGACTTTTGACGTTTTTTATTGTATAATAATATAGTATAATTGCCATTGCGGCGTACCCGCGCCGTCAAGGCAGAGTACTTTGAAATATGTACTATATAATTTAAGGGGGAAAACAAGCATGAAGAAGAAATTGACTGCGGTCGAATTTCACGGCACTCCCGAGCAGGAAGAGAAGCTTCTTGCGGTGATTGCCAAATACGACGGAGTCAAGGGCAAAATGATGCCCATACTCCAGGAAGCGCAGGAGATCTACGGTTACCTTCCGTTAGAGGTCCAAAAGATCATTTCCTTAAAGACCGGCGTGTCTCTTGAGGAAATATACGGTATCACCACCTTTTATTCTCAGTTTAAGCTCAATCCCGACGGTCAGATAGCCATTGCGGTATGTCTCGGTACCGCATGCTATGTTAAGGGCTCGGGCGAGGTCATCGATGAGATATCCAAACAGCTCGGCGTTCCGGTCGGAGGTATTTCCGAGGATGGCAGATATTCTCTTGAAGCCACGCGCTGCATAGGTGCATGCGGTCTGGCTCCCGTGCTTACCGTGAACGGCGAGGTTTACGGACGCCTTACGAAGGCGGATGTTGCCACAGTGCTTGCAAAGTATCGCGATTGATAAGGGCGAAAGGAAATAAAGAACATGGAACATACGATCAAAACTATCGAAGCCCTTAACGAGGTTAAGTCGGCTTGCTTGAAAGAAATGGCTCTGCGTACGGGCGGAGACGCCACCGGCGGAAAGCTTAAGAGAGAGATACTTGTTTGCGGCGGTACCGGATGCACATCCTCGGGAAGCCCGAAGATCTGCGAACAGCTTGAGGAGCTTTTGAAGGCTCGCGGCGTCGCGGATACCGTAGAGGTCGTAATGACCGGCTGCTTCGGTCTCTGCGCACTCGGACCGATCATGATAGTGTACCCGGAGGGTACATTCTACAGCATGGTCACGCCGGAGCATTTGGAGGAGATAGTCGACTCTCACATTATCGGCGGTGAGCCGGTTGAAAAGTATATGTATCACGAAAAGTCGGAAAACGACAAGCTCGTGCCCAGACTTCAGGATACCAGATTCTTCAAAAAGCAACACAGAGTTGCACTGCGCAACTGCGGTGTTGTAAACCCCGAAAAGATAGAGGATTACATAGCGCGCGACGGATATCAGGCTATTGCCAAGGCGCTGACAACAATGACCCCGGATGAAGTCATTCAGACTATGCTTGATTCGGGTCTGCGCGGACGCGGCGGTGCCGGTTTCCCGACCGGCCTTAAGTGGAAATTCGCTTCCGGCAACCGCGGCAACGTAAAGAAATATGTTTGCTGCAACGCCGACGAGGGCGACCCGGGTGCATTTATGGACCGTTCGGTGCTTGAGGGCGACCCGCATGCGGTGCTTGAGGCTATGTCCATAGCGGGATATGCCATCGGCGCGGATGAGGGATATATCTACGTTCGTGCAGAGTACCCCATAGCCATTCACAGACTTCAGATCGCCATAGATCAGGCTCGTGCCGCGGGATTGCTCGGCAAGGACATTTTCGGAACCGGCTTTGATTTCGATATTTCGCTCCGCTTCGGTGCCGGCGCATTCGTGTGCGGCGAGGAGACGGCGCTCATGACATCCATCGAGGGCAAGAGAGGCGAACCGCGTCCCCGTCCGCCGTTCCCCGCAGTCAAGGGACTTTTCGCTCAGCCCACGATACTCAACAACGTTGAGACATATGCAAACATCCCGCAGATCATTTTGAACGGTCCGGCGTGGTTCGCTTCCATGGGAACCGAAAAGTCAAAGGGAACCAAGGTGTTTGCTCTGGGCGGCAAGATAACCAATACGGGCCTGGTGGAGGTTCCGATGGGAACCACGCTTCGCGAGGTCGTTGAGGATATCGGCGGCGGTATTCCGAACGGAAAGAAATTCAAGGCGGCTCAGACCGGCGGACCTTCCGGCGGATGTATTCCCGCTCATCTTATCGATACACCGATCGATTACGATAACCTGCTTGCCATCGGCTCTATGATGGGCTCGGGCGGACTTATCGTAATGGACGAGGACAACTGCATGGTCGATATCGCAAAATTCTTCCTTGAATTTACCGTTGACGAGTCATGCGGAAAGTGCACCGCATGTCGTATAGGTACAAAGCGTCTGCTTGAACTGCTGGACAAGATCATTTCCGGCAACGGTGAGCTTGAGGATATCGACAAGATGCAGGAGCTCTCGATGTATATCAAGAGCAACTCTCTTTGCGGTCTCGGTCAGACGGCACCCAACCCCGTGCTTTCCACACTTCGCTATTTCAAGGACGAATATATTGCCCACATCGTCGAAAAGAGATGTCCCGCCGGCGTGTGCAAGAAGCTGGTGCGCTATCGCATAGTAGAGGAAAACTGCAAGGGCTGCACCGCTTGTGCGAGAGTATGTCCCGTGGGCGCGATCTCGGGTACTGTAAGAAATCCGCATAAGATCGATCCCGCCAAGTGCGTCAAGTGCGGCGCTTGCATCCAGAAGTGCAAGTTCGGCGCAATCGTAAAGGAATAATTCGAAGGAGAACGAGATAATGGAAAAAATAAATGTAACGATCAACGGCAGAGAATATGCCGTAGATAAGGGCTGTACCGTTCTCGAGGCGGCAAGAGCCGCACATATAGACATTCCCACGCTTTGCTATCTCAAGGATATAAACGAGATAGGCGCATGTCGTATCTGCCTTGTTGAGGTATCCGAAAACGGCAAGCCCTTCCGCATGGTTGCATCCTGCGTTTATCCCGTGACCGAGGGAATGGCGATACGCACGAATTCGCCCGCGGTCTACAATGCAAGAAAGACCAACCTTGAGCTGGTGCTTTCCAACCACGAAAAGCACTGCCTTTCCTGCGTGCGCTCGACCACATGCGAGCTTCAAAAGCTTTGCAACGAATATGGTGTGGACGAGCACAGATTCGGCGGCGCCGTAAATCACTACGAGATAGACGACCGCTCCCCAATAATCCGTGATAACAATAAGTGCATACTTTGCCGCCGTTGTGTTGCCGCATGTTCGGCAATGCAGGGAATAGGTGTTATCGGCGCCAACGACAGAGGCTTTGATACGCATATCGCATGTGCCTTCGAGCAGCCGCTTTCCGAGACCTCGTGCGTAAACTGCGGTCAGTGCATCGTGGCATGTCCCGTGGGTGCTCTTTATGAGAGAGATGACACGGATAAGGTTCGCGAGGCTATTGCCGATCCGTCAAAGCATGTATTCATCTGCACCGCTCCCTCGGTACGTGCACAGATCGGAGAGTGCTTCGGCTATGAGCCCGGCACCGATTGCGAGGGCAAGATGGTAGCCGCACTCAAGGCTCTCGGCTTTGAAGGCGTATACGATATGAACCTTACCGCCGACTTGACGATAATCGAGGAGGCGAACGAGCTCATCGGTCGCATCCAAAACGGCGGAAAGCTTCCCATGATCACCTCCTGCTCGCCCGGATGGGTCAAGTTCTGCGAGCATTATTATCCCGAGTTTACCGAAAATCTTTCCACCTGCAAGTCTCCGCAGCAGATGTTCGGTGCTGTGATGAAGACCTATTTCGCCGAAAAGACGGGCTATGATCCCAAGGATATCTTCTTTGTGTCTGCGATACCTTGTACGGCAAAGAAGTTTGAGGTCGGCAGACCCGATCAGTCGGCGTCGGGATATCCGGATGTTGACGTTGCCATCACCACTCGCGAGGTGGGCAGAATGATAGAAAAGGCGGGCATAAAGTTCCGCGAGCTTGAGGATGAGACCTTCGATAAGCCGTTTGATATCGGTTCGGGTGCCGGAGCTATCTTCGGCGCGACCGGTGGCGTTATGGAAGCCGCACTGCGCTATGCCGCAGAGATCATTCTCGGCAAGCCGCTTGAGCAGCCTCTTGAAACGCCCGAGGTCAGACGCGCGGGCAACGATATAGGCTACAGGACCGCATCCTACAAGGTCGGAGATACGACGGTAAATGTTGCGGTAGCTTCCGGAACCAAGAATGCAGCGGCACTTTTGGATGACGTGAAGGCGGGCAAGCTGGATGTTCAATTTATTGAGATCATGGCATGTCCCGGCGGCTGTGTAAACGGCGGCGGTCAGCCTTATCAGCCGGCGTCGGTGCGCAACAATGTCGATCTTCGCGCACTTCGTGCCGCCGTCCTCTACAAGGACGATCGCGATTGCGATATCCGCGAATCTCAGAAGAATGCGGCTGTGATGAAGCTTTACGAGGAATACTTCGGAAAGCCCAACAGCCACAAGGCGCACGAGGTCCTGCATACATCATACATAAAGCGCGGGCTGTAAGCGCTGATAAAATAAAGCTGAAAATGGGGATGCCGATCTTGCGGCATCCCCTAAATAATGCAATTATTCCGCTGTTTGTGAATGGCGTGAGCTTCTTTGAGGCAAAAGTGACGACCTCAGCCAGTGCCAAAGTTCGCTGTCTACGCTTCCGGTGGCATAAAGAAACGTCGCATAGATCAGAAGTGTAACGAGCATACGGCATGCCAGCGCCGCTTCCGCGCTCATGCTCGATAAAAACTGCGGCAATGCCAACAAAAGCAAGCGTGTGCAAGAGGTCGCTCCGACCACAGACAGCAACGGCAGTGCTATCCAGTGAATGAGTTTCGGACGCATGGCGCTCACTCGGAGCAAGCGTGCGGCGCTGAGCGCAAAATTGATCAGCTCGCTGATGTACAGCACTGCGATATATCCGTTTATTCCGAATAATGGCAGAAGCAGCCACACCAGAAGCGCCGACAATGCCGAATCCGCAATATTGACATTCATCGTATATACCTGCTCGCCCAAGCCTTTAAGCATTGAGTCGGTAACGGTATCAAGATACATCACGGGCATAAGAGGCCCCAGCGCACGTATCTGGCGAGAGACATCCGACGAGCCGTAGAGAACGTTGCCCAATTCATCCGCAAAGCAGATAAAGATTCCCGCAGCTCCCGCACCGAAAATGACAGTCAAGCGCCATACTCTGCCGGAGATATAGGATATTCTTTTTCGTTCGTTCAGAGCCGAGGCGGTGGTGAGTTCGGGGATCAGCAGCCCGGTAAAGGAGTTGATCACGGCATACGGGAACATGACGATCGGCATTACCATGGCGTTCAGCATACCGTATTCTGCAAGAGCGGTAACGCGCGACGAGCCCGATCTTTCCAAGCCGAGAGGGATCAATATGTGTTCTATGGTCGTAAAGCCCGACCGAACATACGAGCTGACGGCGACCGGAAGTGCGGTGGACAGCAGCATGCGTGTGCTTTCTCTCGCGCTTGTGTGTGAGTATCCCTTGCCTATATGAAAGCGCAGATCGAACAAAAAAAGAATAAATCCGACCGCGCAGGAAAGAATTTCGGATATTGCGCCGCCAAGCACCAGCGCGGTACAGCACCATTCGGCTCCCAGCGGCAAAAAACGCATGAGCAAAAACGACACCGAAAAAATTTTGACAGCTTGCTCGGTTATTTGCGACAGTGCACTCTTCCATACTCTTCTCACGGCGGAAAAATACCCCGACAGTGCAGAAGATATCGATATGGCGGGCAGGGACAAGCCGAGAAGCCTTAACTGCAGCACCGTACGCTCGTCGTTTAAGATTACTGTTCCTATACTGTCCGCCAGAGTGATCATCAGCAGTGCCGCCAAGGTGCCGAATCCGAGTGCGTATACGAGAGCGCGTTTAAGCGCTGCGCGTGCGGTGCCGCCGCCCCTGTCCTCTCCGTCGCTCAGCGCCTTGGCGACCGTTCTCGCGGTCGCAAGGTTTATGCCGGATGTTGCCAATGTCAGTCCAAATCCCCATACGCTTGTGCAGAGCGAATACAGCCCCATTACCTCGGCGCCGACTTTGTTGGATATCCAAACGCTGAAGCTGACTCCGACTGCGCGCATGATGATCGCCGCGCAGGACATGAGCAATGAATTGTATATCAGTGTGCGCGCATGACTGCGCTCGCCGGGTAGCATTTTCGAACACCTCCCCCAAAAATGACACAGTAAATACTATGCGCCGCGACACGATATCATTCTTGTATCATTCCCGACAAGCGTCTGATCCGGCGCAAATTATTTTAATAAAAACGGTCCGATTTATTGCATGTGAGAGAAAAATATAGTATAATAGGTTCGGAATGTGATACACAGCAGATTTAATAGTTCTGTTTCCTCACCTTGACTTCAAACGCCGACGCGTTTGAAGTCCGAAGCGGGGTACAGAATTTTATAGTATGGTTGGTTCGGAATGTGATACACAGCAGATTTAATAGTTCTGTTTCCTCACCTTGACTTCAAACGCCGACGCGTTTGAAGTCCGAAGCGTGGTACGGAATTTATAGTTCGGAATAATTTTTAAAAATATCATATAAAGCTTGAAAGGTCGGTGATCTTTAATGGATCGAAATGTTATCTACGAGAATGCGCGAGAGCGTTATGCCAAGATCGGAGTCGATACCGAAGCTGCGTTGGCGACTCTCATGTCCACACCGATATCCATGCACTGTTGGCAGGGGGATGATGTGCGCGGCTTTGAAGGTGCATGTGCTCTTGACGGAGGTATTCAGGCAACGGGGAATTATCCCGGAGCTGCGCGCACTCCAACCGAGCTTATGAGTGATATGGATAAGGCGCTCTCTCTTATTCCGGGTAAGCACAAAATAAACCTCCATGCGTCCTATGCCGTCTTTGACGGCGAGGTTCATGCCGACAGGGATGCGCTGCTGCCCGAGCATTTTGCGCCGTGGGTGCGCTTTGCCAAGGAGCGCGGTCTGGGCATTGATTTTAATCCCACGTTTTTCTCGCATCCGATGGCGGCATCGGGGCTTACGCTTTCAAGCCCGGATGAGAGCATTCGCGGCTTTTGGGTCCGTCACGGTATTGCTTGTCTGCGAATAGCCGAGTATTTTGCGCGCGAGACCGGGACAAAGTGTCTTATGAACATATGGATCCCGGACGGGTATAAGGATGTCCCGGCCGACCGTTTGGGGCCGCGTATGCGTTTTGCCCGTTCGCTTGATGAGATCCTGGGGGCGGGATACGATCGTGAGCTTGTGGCGGTGTCTCTGGAATCCAAGGTCTTCGGAATAGGGCTTGAATCCTACACGGTCGGCTCGTCCGAATTCTGCCTTGAATACAGTGCGCGTCACGGACTTGTTCCGCTCATGGATAACGGACATTATCATCCTACCGAGAAGGTGAGCGATAAGATATCGTCGATGCTTTTGTTTTCGGAAAACATAGCGTTGCATGTTACGCGAGCCGTCAGGTGGGACAGCGACCATGTCGTGCTGTTTGATGACGAGACACGCGAGATCGCAAAGGAGATAGTCGGATGCGACGCGCTTGGGCGCACATATCTTGCGCTTGATTATTTTGATGCAAGCATAAATCGCGTGGCGGCATGGGTGATAGGTATGCGAAATCTGCAAAAGGCACTGCTTTCGGCATTACTTATGCCACATAAAAAGCTTACCGAGCTTCAGAACAATGCCGAATTTACCGAGCTTTTGATCATGAACGAAGAATTGAAAACGCTTCCGTTCGGCGCGGTGTGGGAGGAGTTTTGCACACGTGCGGGAGTTCCCGTCGAGCTTGGGTGGTATAATGAAGTATCTAAATACGAGAGAGATGTACTTTCTCTGCGCAATTGATCGCAGGCATGCTTTGAGATAGGCTGTAAGAAAGGGCTGATAGGATATGCTGTATTCAAAAAAATCTTCAAAGGAACTTTCGGCAGAGCTTTTTGCGTCTCCGACCTCGGAATATCGCGGTGCGCCGTTTTGGGCGTGGAACTGCCGACTTGAAAGGGACGAGCTCTTGCGCCAGACAGAAATATTGAAGGAGATGGGCTTTGGCGGGTATCACATGCATGTGCGCTCCGGAATGGCGACCGAATATTTGGGTCGAGAGTTTATGGGTCATATTCGCGCATGCGTGGATAAGGCGCGCGATCAAAAAATGCTTGCGTGGCTTTACGACGAGGATCGCTGGCCCTCCGGCTTTGCGGGCGGGCTGGTTACAAAGGATGAAAAATATCGCATAAGATATCTGCTTTTTACGCCTTTTTCATATGAGGAGGTCGGGGGCAAGATACGCTACGGTAACGAGCAGGCTACGGCGCTTCGCAGCGGCAATGGGCGGTTGCTTGCGCGTTATTCGGTAACTCTCGACAAGCGCGGCTGTCTTGCGGCGTATCGCAGGCTTGCCGATGGTGAAAAGCCTGACGTTGGCGGAAGGAGCTTTTATGCTTATCTTGAAATGCCGCACACTTCCGCGCGATATAACGGCTACACATATGTCAACACTATGGATCGTAAGGCGATCGAACGCTTTATCGAGGTCACCCACGAGGCGTATCTGCGTGAGGTCGGAGATGAGTTCGGAAGGACCGTGCCTGCCATATTTACCGACGAGCCGCAGTTCACGCATAAGCAAACCTTGAGTTCTGCCGATTCTCTTGAGGATGTGGCGCTTCCGTGGACCGATGATCTTGAGGATACCTATCGAAGCGCGTACGGCGTCTCGTTGCTTGACAGCCTTCCCGAGCTTATATGGGAGCTTCCGGAAGGAGTATCAACGATCAGATATCATTATCACGATCACGCCTGCGAGCGTTTTGCAACTGCGTTTGCCGACACTCTCGGATCGTGGTGCGATGCTCACGGTATAGCTCTTACCGGACACATGATGAAAGAGCCGACTCTCGGCACGCAGACCTTTGCCGTCGGCGAGGCGATGCGCTCGCTGCGCGCTTTTGCGCTTCCCGGCATCGATATGCTTGCCAACAGGCATGAATATACGACCGTAAAGCAGGCGGCGTCTGTCGCGCATCAATACGGTCGAGAGGGAGTGCTCAGCGAGCTTTACGGTGTGACGGATTGGGATTTTGATTTTCGCGGGTACAAGCTTCAAGGAGATTGGCAGGCAGCTCTCGGTGTTACCGTGCGGGTGCCGCATCTTTCGTGGGTATCCATGGAAGGAGAAGCGAAACGTGATTACCCCGCTTCCATTAACTATCAATCCCCGTGGTACCGTAAGTATCCTTTGGTAGAGAATCATTTTGCGCGTCTCAAAACCGCGCTCACGCGCGGCAAAGCGGAAATAAGAGTGGGAGTCATTCATCCCATAGAATCCTATTGGCTGCATTGGGGGCCTGCGGAACAGACCGCGCTCGTGCGCAGCACGCTGGATTCTCAATTTGCAAATGTCACGGAATGGCTGCTTTTCGGTTCTGTGGATTTCGATTTCATCTCCGAATCGCTGTTGCCGTCGCTTTGCCCTAACGGTGGTGCTCCGTTAAAGGTGGGCAGCATGGAATATGATGTCATTATAGTTCCGGGCTGCGAAACGCTTCGCCGCACCACCTGCGAACGTCTTGAGGCGTTCCGCGCAAACGGCGGAAGGCTGATATTCTTGGGCAGTGCTCCGAAATACTTGGATGCCGTGGCTTCCGACAGGCCGAAAGCATTGTTCGAAATATCTGAGCAGATCGGCTTTTCGCGCGGTGAGCTGTTGTCCGCGCTTGACTCGGAGCGGATTGCGGATATAAGGCAAGCAAACGGAGAGCTCACGACCGAGCTGGTCCATCAGCTTCGTCGCGACGGTAACGGTCGATGGCTGTTTATTGCACGAGGTAAGGATCCTTCAAATAAGGATATATCGAAAAAACGGAAGATAAAGGTCACTGTTCGCGGAATTTGGCGTGCGAGACTTTACGATACGATGAGCGGCGGTATACTGCCGACGGCTTTTCGACATGTCGACGGCAACACCGTAATGAATTATGAGCTTTGGATGCATGACAGTCTGCTTATAAGGTTGGATCCCTGCGCGGAGGCGGACGAATATCTGCCGATGCCGTCGAAAAAAACGGCGCAAGCTTGTATAAAGCTTCCTTGCCGTGTGCCCTTTAAGCTTTGCGAGCCGAATGTATTGCTGCTTGACAAAGCCGAGCTTTCATTTGACGGCAGCGCGTTTGAACCGGAAGAGGAGCTTTTGCGCGCGGACACGCGGCTTCGCAAACGGCTGGGGTGGGAGCCGTGGGGCGGAAGCTCAAATCAGCCGTGGTGTATTCCGGCAGAGGAACCGACGCATAGAGTGAGACTCAGATTCACAATAGAAAGCAAGATCGCGGTAAGCGGTGTGCACCTTGCGCTTGAATGTGCCGAAAGCACCGAGATCACCTTGAACGGTGTGCATGTTCCGTCGAATGTTGATGGCTTTTACGTTGATCGCGCGATCAAAACTGTGCCGCTGCCAGATATCCCCGCGGGAGCATCCGTGCTTGAGCTTGCGTCTCCGTTCGGCAGGCGCACGGCAATAGAATGGTGCTATCTGCTCGGAAGTTTTGGCGTTGAACTGCACGGTGCATACAGATGTATCACCGAAATGCCGAAGCTGCTTGCATGGGATACGATAACGACGCAAGGTATGCCGTTCTACGGCGGCAAGCTTGATTATCTTGCGGAGATCGACACTCACGGAGGAGATGTGAGCCTGCGCTTGCCTCAATATCGCGCGGCGGTATATGAGTGCTCACTTGATGACGGCGAGCCGACAGTGGGCGCGTTTGCACCATATGAAGTGACATGGCGCGACGTTCCTGCCGGTAAGCACCGCATTAATATCGCGCTTTATATATCACGCGCCAATGCTTTCGGACATCTGCACTGCGCCGACCGCAAGCTTTCGTATGCCGCTCCGGGTGCGTGGAGAACCTCGGGCGACGCGTGGTGCGATGAATACCGAGTGCTTGATGAGGGCTTGCTTGTCGCTCCGGTGATATGTGAGTCTGAAAAGTAAAGTCGTGTGCCGCCGCGAAATGCTTATTATTATTTCAGAAAGAGTATTTTGAACTTATGGATCTTATTCGGTTGCTTTTTATAGTTTGTATCGCCTTTGGAGCAAGCTTTATACAACGTGTTTCCGGCTTTGGGCTCGGCATCTTTGCCATGACCTTTTTGCCGTACATAATGAGCGAATACACCGAGGCAAACGTATTGACCTCCATGATCTCGCTTATCATGTCATTTTCGGTCGTTTGCCGTATGTTTGGGCATATACATTGGAAAAATCTGATATGTCCGTTGATAGGCAACTTGGTGCTGACGCATATAACCGTGAATTTCATGTCGGAATACGGAGATGGCGTACTGCGATTGCTGCTCGGTATAGCACTTGTTCTGCTCAGCATTTATTTTATCAAATTTTCCGAAAAAGTGCATATCCGTGCCACATGGTATACCGGTCTTATTTGCGGATGTCTTTCGGGGGTGCTGGGAGGGCTGTTTTCGATGGGAGGGCCGCCGATAGTTATTTATTATATGGAGTCGGAATCTGATCATGAAGAATATATGGCAACCATTCAAGCATACTTTTTTACGTCCGGAATATATTCCTTGATCGTGAAATCAAAATTTATCACGCCGAATGTATTTGCGGGGTTGGCGGTGAGCCTTGTCGGAATCCTTGCGGGGGTATATTTCGGCAAACGCGTTTTTTCGCGTCTTGACGGAAAAAAGCTCAAAAAGCTCGTCTATGTATTCATGGCGCTCAGTGGGCTGGCAAATATCGTGACCGCACTTTTGAAGATGCTTTAAGGCAACACCGCACAATTCTTTTTGCTCAATTGCGCGGTCAGAAAATTCGTCAGATAAAACAAATTTCCGCGCGTGTAGTTCATCCTACGCGAAGGGAATTTGTGAAATATGACGGATTTTGTGCAAGCAAGTGAGTAAAAAAGGCGGAAGCCGCGAATTGTGCGGTGTTGCCTTAAAAACAATGTGGGGCTGCGAAAGGTGTTTGTGCCTTTCGCAGCCCCGCCGGCGGTTCAATAAAGCTTGTATTTCAGTCGAAGGTTATCCGCGATCATGGCGATGAATTCCGAATTCGTAGGCTTGCCGCGGTCGTTTTGAATCGTGTATCCGAAATATGAATTCAGCGTGTCGACATCGCCGCGATCCCATGCGACCTCTATGGCATGCCGTATCGCGCGTTCGACGCGAGAGGTCGTCGTTTGATATTTCTTCGCTACGGTGGGATAAAGCACCTTGGTGACGGAATTTATAACGTCGCTGTCCTTTACCGTCATCAATATGGCGGTGCGAAGGTATTGATAGCCCTTGATATGAGCGGGAACTCCGATCTGGTGGATTATCTTTGTGACCTGCGTTTCTATATCCGGTGTTCCCGAGGAAGCGCCGAGGCGACCGCTGTCGGCTTGATCTTCATGTGCGCGCAGGATGCTTTTAATGTGATCGGCGAGGCTTTTGCAGTCTATCGGCTTCAAAAGGCACAGAGAGGCACCGGAGTTCATTGCTTCTGTAAAAATGCTTTGTGCCGGCACTGCCGAAGTTATCACAAAAGCGGGAGGTGCATCCGGCGCAAGCTCAAGACTTCGTGTGCTGCGCAGCACTCCGATGCCGTCAAGCTTTGAAAGCCATATGTCGATTATCGCCATATGCGGATGTATCTTTGCTATCAGTTCTAACGCTTCCTCGCCGTTCGATGCTTCGAACACGGTGCCCAGGCCGGAGGCGCGCAAGCCCTCCGACATTTGCATACGTTCGTTTTGATCGGCGCATGCGATAAGTATCCTTGTTTTATTATCCATTGTTATGACCATTCCTTTCTCGATGGGCCGTCGAGCTCGAAGAATGTGACCTTCAAGCCGCCGTGCCGTCATTATTTGTTTGGATCTGACAATATTATTATACCAAATTCTACCAATAATTGCAATATCTATTATAAAAAATATTTCACAAAAATAATGGGCGAATATTGTAAGAAATTACCAACCGAGTCGCGCAAAAACACAAAATATGCTGTTGCGGCGCGAATGCGCTCACAATATGTAGTGGTGTTTTGCAGAGTGTCATTTTCCGTCGAGATGCGCGGACGAGGCATAATAAACATCGAATACTTTAATCATTCATTGATTATTCACATTGTTGGATTATAATATATTATTGAAGTGTATGCAATTGAAAGGAACGTCTGTATATGTCAAGCAAAAACGACGCAAGGGCTGCCGCTGCCATAAAGACTTCGATAGGCGGGCAAGCTCTGATAGAGGGCATTATGATGCACGGCCCGAAAAATACTGCCATGGCTGTCAGAAGACCAGATGGCAGTATCTGTCTTGAGGAGTGGGAGAACGCGCAAAACAATAGGCCTAAGATCACAAAGCTGCCCGTGATACGCGGTGTGTTCAATTTTATCGATTCCATGATAATGGGATATAAGTCGCTTATGAGATCTGCGGAGATATCGGGGTTTGACGATGTCGCAAATGATTCCGCCGAGAGCTCATCCGAAGACTACGATAACAACAATAATGAAGGCTCAGAGAAAAAAAGCTCCGAAAAGAGCGGCAGTTCGGGCGGGATAGGCGAGGGAACGATGGCAGTGCTGATGACGGTCGCCACCGTGCTCGGCGTTGCTTTGGCGCTGGTGCTTTTTAAGGTCATACCCGAGACGCTTTATGAGCTTCTGACGCGTCTTGTTCCGTCGTTGAACGGAGCGGGGTATTGGTGTTCGCTGGCAAGGGCGGCATTTACCGGTGTGCTCAAGATCATTATTTTGGTGCTTTACATGGCACTGATATCGCTCATGAAGGATATCAAGCGCACTTTTATGTATCACGGTGCCGAACATAAGACGATCTTTTGTTACGAGCACGGTCTGGAGCTTACCGTTGAAAACGTGCGCATGCAAAAGCGCTTTCACCCGCGCTGCGGCACATCTTTTCTGATATTGATGCTGTTGATATCGATAGTTGTCACGATGTTTATACCTTCCCGCCTCGTAGACAATCGCGTCTTGAACGTTTTGCTTCGCACGGGTATCGGAATACTTCTTTTGCCCGTTATAATGGGGATAGGATATGAGCTTTTGAAACTTGCCGGGCGTCATGACAATGTTTTTACCCGAATAATGTCCGCTCCCGGTGTATGGCTTCAGCATATCACGACTCGCGAGCCGGATGACAGCATGATCGAATGTGCCATAGAGGCTGTAAAAAAGGTCATTCCCGATGACGGGAGTGACAAGTGGTGATCTCCGTATTGGTTTGAGATAATATGCGGCGAGGGCTGTCTCACTAATGTGAGACAGCCCTGTTTTTATTGTCATGGTCCGAGAGGATCTTATGAAGGTCTATGAGATCGAGATGGCTCATACAGCCTTCCCTGGTATGTGTTTTCGGAATACATGAGCTTGTCTATATCATTTATCACGGCGGTCTTTTGGCGGCTCCATTGCGGAGCTATCAAGTTCTCGGACAGTCCGTCTCCGGTCAAACGAGCCACGATCGTGTCGGGCGGCAGAAGTTCAAGCGCCGACACGATCAATGATACATAGTGCTCCCGAGTCAGCGGAATATATTGTCCCGCGGCGTATATTCTTGAAAGTTCGGTATCCTTCAGTACATGCAGCAGGTGAAGCTTGACCATGTCAGGTCGCAGTGCCGCCGCGTCGCGAACCGTTTGCAGCATCATTTCATCCGTCTCGCCCGGCAGTCCGAGTATAAGGTGTATGCAGACCATTGCCCGCGGACACATCCGACGCAAACGTGCATATCCGTCGCAAAATGTCGCAAAATCATGACCGCGGTTTATCAACGCGGCGGTGGCATCGTTTGAGCTTTGCAGACCGAGCTCAACGGTGAGGTCGGTCCTTTGCGAGATGTCGGCAAGCAGAGCGCAGATATCATCGCCAAGGCAATCGGCGCGCGTTGCTATGTCCAACCCGATCGCATTTTGAAATCTTATCGCGGACATGTACAGCGCTTCAAGTGTGCCGACATCCGCATATGTGTTCGTGTGTGCTTGAAAGTACGGCACACATCTGCTTACATCCCATTTCTTTGCCAACGCGAGCCTGCCGAGTTCGTATTGCCGTTCGATCGCTTTCTCGTTCGGTATGCTGTCACCGCTGCCGCTCGGGGAGCAATATATACATCCGCCGACGGCGCAGGTGCCGTCAATGTTCGGGCAGGTAAATCCCGCGTCAAGCGGTATCTTGACGACCCTGCCGCCGTATTTTTGTCGGCAATAATATTCAAACGTAAAGTACCTTTTATTGCTGTCGCTGTATTTATACGGATTTGTCAAACGCTGAGGTGTGTGTTTCATGTTTTTAAAATGTCGGCTGCCGTTGCATGTGAAACGACAGCCGTAATTTTTATTGGCGCTCGGAGAGCAGCTTTTCTATGGCTGTGATCTTTACACAGCAGGTGAGAACGTTCATGGCGCATCGCAGCTCATCGTCCGACGGGTAGGTCGGCGCGAGTCTGATGTTGGCATCATGAAGATCGTTTCCGTAAGGATATGTGGCTCCCGCCTTGGTAAGCTTGACACCGGCATCCAGGCACATGTTATATGTGCGTTTTGCGCAGCCGTCAAGCGTGTAGAGGCTGATAAAATATCCGCCCTTCGGACGAGTCCAACGAGCCGCGCCTGTGCCGCCCAACTCCCGCTCAAGCGCATCCAACGTTATTTCGAATTTGGGACGGATCAAGTCGGCGAGCACGCGCATGTGAGAGCGGATATTCTCTGCGGTGCCGAAATATTTTACATGCCGTATCTGATTTATTTTATCAAATCCGATCGTCTGCACCCCGAGTATCGGCTTTATTTGTGCGAGATTTCTGTCCGAGGCGGCAAATATCGCCACTCCAGAGCCGGGAAAGGATATTTTGGAGGTCGAGGCAAAATAAAACACATAGTCCTCGGTGCCTTGCTTTTCGCATTCCGTGAAGATGTCGAGCAGTGTGTCGGCATCCTCGTAAAGATCGTGCACGGCGTATGCGTTATCCCAAAAGATGCGAAAATCCGGCGCGGCGGGCTTGAGTGCCGCGAAGCGGCGTACGGTATCATCCGAATAGGTGATCCCGTCCGGATTCGAATATTTCGGGCAGCACCACACGCCCTTGATCTGAGGGTCGGCGGAGACAAGAGCTTCCACGGCGTCCATGTCGGGGCCGGTGGGAGTCATTGCGACGGTTATCATCTCGATGCCGAGCGATTGACATATCGCAAAGTGCCGATCGTATCCGGGGGAAGGGCAAACGAATTTGATCTTGCCCTGTTTGACCCACGGTACATCGGTGCCCGCAACGCCGTACAGCATTGCGCGAGCCACGGTGTCGTACATCAAATTGAGAGATGAGTTGCCGCAAACGATGATGTTCTTTTCCGGTATGGACAAAAGATCGGAAAAAAGCTTTTTTGCTTCGGGAACGCCCTCAAGCAACCCGTAATTGCGGTAGTCAAAGCCGTCGGAAGAGCGGCAATCTTCGGTTTTTGAGATGCAATCAAGCATGCCAGTGAGCAGATCCAACTGCGCCTTGCCCGGCTTTCCGCGTGAGAGGTCCAAGTTATAGCCCTTGGAGCGATATCCCGCGTATTCTCTTTGCAGTTCGGAATATATTCGGAGAAGTTCGGGATCCGTCATCTCGGAGTATTTCATTATATGAACAGACCTTTCTGGTGTGGTATGGGCGAGCGTATCAGAAATCGGCGCTTCCCGTGGTACGAGGGAAGGCTTCAACATCGCGAATGTTTGTCATTCCCGTGACGTACATGATCATTCTTTCAAAGCCGAGACCGAAGCCGGCGTGCTTGGTGCCGCCGTAGCGCCGCAGGTCGCAGTACCAGCCGTATTGCTCCGGTTCGAGTCCGAAGCGTTCGATCGCTTCTTCGAGTTTATCAAGGCGTTCTTCACGCTGTGAGCCGCCTATCAGTTCTCCGACGCCCGGTACAAGCATATCCGCCGCCGCAACGGTCTTGCCGTCATCGTTTTGGCGCATATAGAATGCCTTGATGTCCTTGGGGTAGTCGGTCACGAATACGGGTTTTTTGAAGATCTGCTCGGTGAGATATCTTTCGTGCTCGGTCTGCAGATCGATGCCCCATTTTACGGGATAATCAAATTCCTTGCCGCTTTGCACGAGAAGCTCGACGGCATCGGTATAGCTCACTCTGCCGAAATCGCCGGAAACGAGAGCGGTGAGCCTTTCGATAAGAGAGGTGTCGATGAATTTGTTGAAGAATTCCAGTTCGGCGGGGCATTCTTTCATAACGAAGTTTACGATATATTTGACCATTGCTTCGGCGGTGTCCATATAATCCGAAAGATCGGCAAAAGCCATTTCGGGTTCCACCATCCAAAATTCGGCAGCATGGCGCTGGGTATAGGATCGCTCGGCGCGGAAGGTGGGACCGAAGGTGTAGACGTTTGCAAATGCCATTGCAAAGGTTTCAACATTCAACTGACCGGAAACGGTAAGTCCGGTGCGCTTGCCGAAGAAATCTTTGGAATAATCTATCTCGCCGTCGGGTGTGCGCGGAGGATCGTTGATATCCAGCGTGGTCACCTGAAACATTTCGCCCGCTCCCTCGCAATCGGATCCGGTGATGAGAGGCGTGTGAACATACACAAAGCCCCGCTCGTGGAAGAAGCTGTGGATGGCGTAGGCGACGCAGGAGCGCACACGGAATACCGCGTTGAAGGTGTTGCTGCGCGGACGCAGATGTGCGATGGTGCGGAGATATTCGAAGCTGTGTTTTTTCTTTTGCAGAGGATAATCGGGAGACGAGACGCCTTCGATGACGACCTTATCCGCCTTCATTTCGAAGGGCTGCTTGGCTTCGGGAGTCAGCACGATCGTGCCGGTGATGACAAAGGAAGCGCCGACATTCTGCTTGATCACCTCGCGGTAATTATCGAGCTTTGATTCCTCTATTACAATCTGCAGATTTTTAAAATATGAGCCGTCATTGAGCTCTATAAAGCCGAAAACATTGCTTGAACGTATGGTGCGAGCCCATCCGGCAACGGTGATCGGTGCGGAGGTGAATTCTTCCGCCGAGTCGTAGATTTTTTTGATCTCTGTGCGTTTCATTTTTTGCCTGTTCCTTTCTCGGTAGATTGTCGCTTGAAGGCAAGGTCCTTCAAGACGGTTCTCCTTTTCTTTGTGACATGTGAGGTACACTTGAATACTGTAATAACCGTAACAACGCTCTTGTGCAACAATTTTGCGCATGCTATGCATTCCCGAGGAGCACAATATGCATCATTATAACACAATTTGCTTTAATAAGCAAGATGTAAAACATGAAATTGCAAAAATAATTATTTAAATAAGCTTATTTGTCAGCTTATTTGCTCCAAAATCTCTTTAGGATGTCGGGAAGCTCGGCTATATCGTTCACATTTTTGGTGTTCTTCCAATGAGCGGGGAAAAGAGCACGGTATTGCGGCGTTGCGTATCTGTCATCTATCAACACCACGACGCCGCGGTCGTCGGACTTGCGTATGACGCGGCCCGCGGCTTGAAGGACCTTGTTCATGCCCGGATATGTGTATGCGTAATTATAGCCGTCGTCATTTTTGTTTTGATAGTAATCTCTGATCAGATTCCTTTCAAACGACAACCCGGGCAAGCCGACGCCGACGATCACGACTCCGATCAGTTTGTTTCCGGGCAGATCGACGCCCTCAGAAAAACTGCCGCCGAGAACGCAAAAGCCTATCCGCAATATATTGCTGTCATCCGCAAAGAACGAAATGAACGCATCCCTTTCGGCGGGTGACATTCGCGGACTTTGCTTTGTGACCTTAACGTTCGGATACTTGCGTGTGAAATGCCGAAATACGGCATCGAGATATGCATATGACGGAAAGTAAACTATGTAATTTCCCTTGCGCGCGGACGCGGTGGCTGCGATCACAGAGGATATACGGCGCGCGGAACGCTCGCGATCTTCGTAGCGCGTGCTTACGGATGAGACCGTTGCGATCAGAAGCTGCTCTTCCGGAAAGGGAGAGGGGATGGAAAGCGAGACCGCGCGCTTTCCGCCTCCGAGT
The DNA here is from genome assembly GCA_964590755.1 of uncultured Ruminococcus sp. GTDB lineage: Bacteria > Bacillota > Clostridia > Oscillospirales > CAG-272 > CAG-390. The sequence continues at coordinate 48,237 of CAZPYK010000003.1, forward strand.
ATTTCGGAAAAATAATCGGAAGGGGTCAAGGTGGCGGAGAAAAATATCGCCGAGCGACAGGCGTTCATCGCCGCATTGAGAGCGGCGGACGGATCAAGGCAATATTGCCTGATAAGTATCCTTCCGTTCGATATGTCGATATAAGTCCTGTATCTGTCGTCATACGCTTCGGACGCCGTTGCCCATTTGCGGCAGATGCGCGCCATGCGCGCACAGGCGGAGATCGCTTCGTAGCGCTCCTCGGTGTCGACCGGACTGCCGCTCGTGTGCAGGAATGCTTCGCAAGCACCGCCGAGCGCCTTTATGTGTTCTCCGACCGAGGGAGGGGTCTCTCTGCCCACATAATAGCCGAATTCGGAGCCGTCATCGTTCTTGCGAATATTGTCAGAGCAATATGATCTTGCCTCGTCGATCGCGGCATCGAGCTTGCGCACTGCCGAGGATATTTTTTCTCCGAGAAGCGGCAGGTGACGCGAAAAGGATTCGAGGCGGTCGGAGGATAGCTCGGCTGAGCAGATATCGCGAGCCCTTTCGGGCAGGTTGTGAGCTTCGTCGATCAGAAGTATCGCGGATCGGTCACGATCACGGTCGCCGTTACCCTCTTCCGAAAAAAATCTTTTGAGCTTTACCGACGGATCGAATACATAATTATAATCGCAGATTATCATGTCGCAGAGCTCGGCAATGTCGAGAGAAAGCTCATACGGGCAGATCGAAAATTCACGCGCGGCGGCAAGTATCGCACTTTGCGATATGCCGTGATATTTTTCGAGCAAAGAAAATATTGCTTTGTCTCGCTTGTCGTAATAACCTCGCGCATAAACGCAGGAGCGCGGAGTGCAACAGAGATTGCCGCCTCCGCACGCTGCCGCCGCGGGGTTGATGCAGCATTGTTCTCTGGAGGCAAGCACCAAAGTTCTGTACAGGAGTCCGCTTCCGGCAAGCTCGGCGGCGGCGCGGAATGCCTCGCGTCGCGTGGCGGCTTTGGCGGTCAAGTAAAAAATGCGTCGACCGTAGCCGTCGCCGAGCGCGCGCACGGCGCCGTAGATCGCGGATACCGTTTTGCCTATCCCGGTCGGAGCCTGCGCAAAAAGGCGCTTGCCGTTTTTTGCCGCTCGGTATATCGAGCTTATGAGCTCGCTCTGCCCCGGGCGAAGCTCGCTGTACGGGAACTTAAGAGCTTTTACGGATGTGCGTCGCGTGAGCACTCGGTCGCGTTCGTCGCACAAGCGGGCGGATATTCGCTCAAGCAGTGAGGCGAGAAAAAAATCAAGATCATCAACATGATATGCGCCGTAAAAGGAATTTGTCTTTGATCCTCCCGCGGCGACATAGGTCACGCGACAGCCGATGCGCGAAAGCTTGTTTTGCGCGCAATACATCAATGCCAATATCTTGGCGCGCGCGAAATGTGCGGGTAATGGAGGTTCCGCAAGCATCGACGGAGCGACCGTTATGAGCACCTCCGCTTCATGAAGAGCCGTCTGCTCGCTTGAAGTGTCACTCGGGTGAATGATATCCGCCGTTCCGCATATATGCAGATCGAAGCCGTGAAACGGTCGGATCATCTCAAGGCGGCAGTGAAGTGCGGCGCCCTCTCCGGATCGTGAACGGATGATCTTTTCGGTGCCGCAGTTGCACGAAAGCTCGGAGCGCTTTTTTCTCGCGTCGAGATCTCCCGCGGCGCAGGCAAGCTCACAGAGCTCGGATACGTCGATGTGAAGGCGGCCCTGTTCGAGGTCGTATTCCATTTGTGATCTCACCCCTTTTGCGGAGCGCTCGGAACGCTGCCGCACGAAATATCACTCACCGAGAGTTTAACCGTTATATGGTTATTATATCACTTAATATATCTTAAGTCAATCTTTAAACGAAAAATAGGGACTGCGCCGGGCTTTTAAACAAGCCGTCGGCGCAGTCCTTTTTATGAGCGCGGATCAGAGGAAGCTTGAGATCAATATCCAGCTCTTGCGGTCAAGAGCCGCCAGACTTTCGATCTCATAGCGGTTATCGCTTGCATCTCTGATGATTATCCTATCCTCGGGATATATCTTTATATCGCTGTGGCGATTGCGGATGCGGAATTCAACATAGCCGTGATCGGTGTCGACCTTCATCGTCAGCGATCCGGTCGCATCCGAGCACTCATGTATCTTCAATATTTTGGGAATAAAATAATAATCGTTGAAGCATGCTTTTACGGCCGCGGCCGATTCGGGAGAAATATCGTCATAGCTTTTTATCATGGCTATCTCTTTTTCATCCGAGCTGATAAGAGAAATATAATGATCGCGGTCGGAAATGGGGAAGAGCCTGCGCAATTCAACATCTGTGTAGACTGTTCCGTCCGCCATGGTAAGCGAAACGCTGAAAACGTCGGTCAGCTCTATCTTTGCCGTTTTGTCCAAAAATTTTTGTGCCATAGATCCGATTTCTCCTTTCATTCAAAGCGGCTTTCCGCCTTTGCGGCGGTAAGCTTGTCCGACATGGATTGTATCTCGACCAGGCGATAATATTTGCCCTTTGCGGCAAGCAGTTCGTCCGGAGAGCCGCATTCTATTATCTCGCCGTTGTCTACAACAACTATCTTGTTGGCTTTGCTGAGCGTGGAGAGGCGGTGGGCTATCATTATCGTTGTCCTGCCGGATATCAGCCTTTCGATCGCCTCCTGGATCAGATGCTCGGTCTCCGAGTCGACAGATGCGGTAGCTTCGTCAAACACCAAAATGCTCGGGTTCTTCAGCACCGCGCGTGCGATGGACAGACGCTGTCTTTCGCCGCCGGAAAGTCCGACGCCGCGTTCGCCGAGTACCGCGTCATAGCCATCCGGTTGGCGCACGATGAATTCGTGCGCATTGGCAACATCTGCGGCATTAAGCACCTTTTCGACGGGACAATTATCGTTTCCGTAGGCGATATTGTTGAATATCGTATCATGGAACATCAGCGGTTCCTGCTGTACAAAGCCGATCTGAGAGCGATAATAATTCATGTCGATATCCTTTATATTGACGCCGTCGACGAAAATGTCTCCGTCGTAATGATCGTAATAGCGCATGAAAAGGTTGATAAGTGTGGATTTGCCCGAGCCGGTGGTGCCGACGATGCCTACTATATCGCCGGGCTCTATGGTGAGATTTATGTTCTTGAGCGTCTTCTTTGTGCGGTCGAATGAGAAGCTGACATTTTTGAATTCAATCTTTCCCTTGACCACGGGAAGCACGTTGCCTTTGCCGAAATCATGCTCTGGCTCGGCGTCCAGTATATCGAGTATACGCTCTGCCGATGCCAATGCCGATTGATAAGAATCGTTCAGATTGGCAAAGAAGTTGACCGGACCGTAAAACATCGATGCATAGGAAATAAACGATACCAAAAGACCCGCAGTGAGCCCGCCGCTGCCGTTTATTACCATTTGACCGCCGAATGCCCATATCATCACCGAGCCGATGCTGATGAGGGTGTTGACGATGGCGGGAAAGATATTGAGTATCGCGGAGGCTTGGGAATCGGTGTCATACCATTCCTTGTTGGTCTCCTTGAAGCGAGCGGTCGTGCCTTCCTCGTTGGTGAAGGATTTTACGACACGAATGCCGGGAATGGTGTCGGTCAAGACCGACGAGACAGCTGTCCAGCGTCTCCAGATCCTGAGGTAGAAGGGGCGTATTTTCTTTCCGAATATTCTGGCGCCTATGACGACCAGCGGAACGGGGATCAAGGACAGAAGTGTAAGTTCCGGGTCCATGATAAGCATTACGACGATAATGCCGATCATTTTAAAGAACTCAACGACCACTTCCTGTGTTATTCTGAGCATAAACGCGCGCAGCGTGTTGCTGTCGCCGCTGATTCGGTTGATCACCGCTCCCGTTGAGGTCTTGTCGTAAAAACGCATCGGCAGGTATTGAGCCTTTTCATACACGTCGTTGCGAAGCGCCATAACGATACGATCGCCGGATTTTCTCAGCACCGTACCTCGTATCGCACCGATAAGATGTGTCAATATATGCAATATTACAAGCCCGAAAGACACATAGATCAGCCGTTGCGTATCTTCGCCCGGGAGGATCTCGTCAACGAGGCTCTTGGTGAGAAGCGGCGGCACGAGAGAAAGCGCGGTCGAGGCTACGGCAAGGAAGATGGAGATTATCAACTGCTTCCATTCGGGGATCAGATATTTTCCGAGCTTTGAGACCACCTTTTTCTTGCTTGCGCAGTGGATGCAATCGGCACCGGGGGAAGAAAGTGTGCGACCGCACTTCGGACACACCGACAGCTGTTTTTCGTAGACCGCCTTCATGCAATCGTAAGCGTCGTCGATGTCGCTCTCGCCGGATACCACCGAGTTCAAAAAGCCCGCCGCGGCTTCGCAGAGAGCGTTGACGCTGAAGGTGTAGCGGAAGATGTTTACTATCTCCCCGCTTTTCAGTGTCAGGCGTAATATCGCGTTACCGTACATACGCTTGTTTTCCGCCTTCTCGATCTCATCGATCGAAACGGATCTGCCGAAATGGTCGCTGTCCAGCTCGTAGGTCTCGATGTTTTTTTCGCTTACGAGCAGAACGCTGCGGCAGTATTCGGATTTCACCGAAATGTCGCCCACGATGGCGAAAAGGTAGGGGAATGCCGGGTCTTCGTGCGAGCGCAGCTTGGTTGTCTCGCTGTCGCTCAGCAGCATGTTGATCAAGAGTTCTTTCATTTCTCTGTTTTACGACGTGCCGTGCCGGCATGACACGATATGCGCCGATGGGATGCGACCTCGCGACGAACGGATCGGAGAGCGATGATATCGATCCGCTGTGTTCCGTCCTTGTGTCGATGCACTGTCGCGGGAAGCGTTGTTGTCAGATATCTCATTTCTGAAACATCAATTAATTTTATCATCAAAAAGTTTCCGTGTCAATAAAATGAACGATTTATGTGCAAAATGACCAATAATTCGTATATGTATCACAAATGTCGACACATACTTGCTTCGAATTATTGGCCATGATATATATTTTACCGATGAACGATCATACTCTGCGGCGTCTTTTGGCGCGTTTGGCATACGAGATCGATCGCGGTCTGCCGAGTGCCGCGCCGATGGCATAAAAACCGAACAGGGCGACGTGAAGACCCGCCTTAAACCATATCGAGTACTCTGCCTGCCCCGGAATGAACGCGGATGCCGCAAGCATTGCCAATGATTGAAGTGCCGCTGCGAGCAGTGCTTCGGCAAATGCCGCGCGGTGCTCGCGACGCGAAGCGACGAACCCTCCCGCAAACGCTCCGAGAAAATATGCCGCCAATGCTGACGGAAGTGTGAAGCTGTCCGGATCCGGGCACGCGATTGCGACAGCCGACGCGGCAAGCATGAACATTATGCCCGAACCGACTGATGCGACGGCGGAGAAGCCCACGGTTGCCGCGATGCCGAGTAGATCGTTCTCTTCTTTCTCTTTTTTTGCAGACGACGGAACAGCTCTTGTCGATCGAATGGGCGTGTTTTTCATTGCTCGTTTATTATCACCTTTCGCAGCTTGTCGGCGGCGGTCGCCGTCTCTTGCTTAAGTTATATGCAAGTAAATAAAAAGATATGCCGTTTCGGATGCGGAAACGGCATATCGGCGAAAAGCAATATCAGTTTTCTTTGCTTTTTTTTGCTTTCTTCTTGTTTTCCTTGGCGGGGGCGTCGGCGGGAGCTTTCTTTTCGTCGGCTTTGTCATCGTTTCCGCCGTTGACGGGGACCGTCACTCTCGATATCGCGCTCTTGAGGATATGGAGTCTTGTGCGGTCGCGGCTCGTCACTATGGTCACCGTGTCCTCGCTGCTGATGGCGATGATTATGCCGATGATCCCGCCGATGGTGACTATCTCGTCGCCGACGGCAAGACCGTTTCGCATCTCATTGGTCTCCTTCTCCTGCTTGCGCTGAGGGCGTATAATGAAAAAATAAAACACGGCGATCATTATTACGAGCATTGCCAGAGTGATCCATGAGCTGCCGCCGCTGCCGGTATCGGTGGTGCCCGAGGTTAAAAATAAAGGCATTGGATATTTCCTCCGAAAGTTATTTTACCGATATTATACACTGTTTTGCTCACGGTTTCAATAACGAATTGTAAATTATTCGCATTTTCGCTTCAAAAACCACCCTTGATTCTTGAAAAATAAGGATAATTGTGGTATACTTATGATATAAAAGTGTGCGCGCGTCATTCCGCCGTTTGTGCGTCGCCTCTCGTGTGCGAGGATTGTGTGCGGAGCCGTGCCGAAAACGGAGATCGAAATGAGTTTTACGGATAATAAAAATAATAAAGAAAAGCTCGATGTCGAAAACTGCCGAAGATCAAGATATCTTGAATGCGGCAAGGTCATAAATACACACGGACTTGACGGAACGGTCAAGCTTGAGGTTTGGTGTGACGCCCCCGAGACTCTTGCGTCGCTTAAGCGAGTGTACGTGAAGGATGAAAATGCGGAGGACGGTCATTTTTCTGAGCTGAAGGTCCGACGTGCCTCGGTTCAAAAAAGATTCGTATTGGCGAAGCTTGAAGGAGTGGACGATCCCGATGCCGCGGAGCGTATGCGAGGCACCGTTCTTTATGCCGAAAGAGGTGATGTCCCTCTGGCTCCCGGTGCGCATTTTATTGCCGACCTTATAGGACTTCCCGTCATAGATGCCGACAGCGGTGTTGAATACGGAACGCTTTGCCATGTTTTCAATGCCGGGGCATCCGATGTATATACGATCGACACTCCCGCCGGCGAGCGCATGATGCCCGCGGTGCCCGAGTTTGTGGTGTCGATTGATATAGATAAGGCTATATATGTAAGACCCATCGAAGGAATGTTTGAGCCATGATGCGCTTCGATATAATGACCTTGTTCCCCGAGTTGGTGGGGTATGTGCTGTCCGAAAGCATAATCGGTCGGGCGCAGAAGAGCGGTGCCATAGAGGTGGGAATACACAATATACGCGACCACAGCGAGGATAAGAATCGCCGTGTGGACGACACGCCGTACGGCGGCGGTAAGGGGATGCTCATGGCGGCGCCGCCGATATATAATTGCTATAAGTCGATAATAGATGCATCCACGACCGAGATGAGGACGCGGCGCATATTTATGTCCCCGAAGGGCAAGGTGCTGGATCAGCGGCATGCTTTGGAGCTTTCGATGAATTACGACAGGCTCATCATCCTTTGCGGTCATTACGAGGGTGTGGATCAACGAATAATCGATGAGATCATAGACGAGGAGATCTCCATAGGGGACTATGTGCTGACCGGCGGCGAGATCCCCGCGTGCATTTTGGTGGATGCCGTGGCGAGAACGGTGGACGGCGTGCTTTCGGCGCGCGAGTGCTTTGAGAGCGAGAGCCATTCCGCGGGTGTCCTCGAATATCCGCAATATACTCGTCCGTATGAATTTCACGGGGTCAAGGTGCCGGATGTGCTGCTTTCCGGGCATCACGCCAATATAGAGCGCTGGCGCGCCGAGGAAGCGTTGCGACTTACTCAAAGGCTGCGCCCGGATCTGTTGGAAAAGTCGGACGCGAATAAGGATAAAACGGATAAAGAAACATAAAAATGTTTTTAATTCAAAAAAGATAAGGGGGACGATCTCGTGAGCGAGCGAAGCGTAAAGAATAAGAGCGAAGAACGCATGAGCTGCTTTGAGCTTATATGCTCGGACATAGACGAGAAGCTGGACAGCGGTCGGATCGGCGGGACTATGACGGGATATTCTCGCGTTCGGGAAGATTTTGATTCATCCGCCATAGTCACGACGATCAGACGTTCCGGAAGCGGCAAGGGCGTTTGGCGACGAATAAAGCGCGGCGTGGCGCGTCAATTTGAGTCATCGGTGCTGATGAATTTGATATATCGCTTAAGGCGGGCTGTGCTGACCGGCATGAACAAGACCTACGGGGTCTTCTTCGTGACATTCGGCATATATGCTTCGCTTATCTACTTAATTAAAAAATATGCTCTCGATATCTCGGATGTATCATATTGGGATCTTGTTTTCGGTGTGTCATCGGTGATCGTGGCGTTTCCGTTGCTGTTCAGTTCGCGCTCACTCGTGCAGTCTCTCGGCAGCAGCGTGATATTGCACCATGTTTTGAGCGATGCTTGCGGAGTTACCACCGATAAGCTTTCCGCAAAAGCGAGCAGACGTGAATCCGAGCAGAGTTGGGCGGTGATCGCGGGCATTGCCTGCGGCATGTTGACATATCCGGTCCCGCCGTCAACGTTTTTGATAGGCATCTCGTTGATTGCATTTCTTTCCCTTATGCTGACATTTCCCGAGACCGGTGTTTTGATCTCACTGGTCGCGTCACCTTTTTTGAGTCTTTTGGGGCATCCGTCGATAGTGTTGGCTGCTATGACTTTTATTGCCGCCGGGGGCTTTGCGATCAAGCTTTTGCGCGGTAAACGAACTGCGATCTGCGGTCCTATTGAGGTGACGGTGTGGGCGTTTGCGTTGCTTACCGTCGCCGGCGGAGCGTTCACCGCGGAAAACAGCGGAAGCGTTGCGAGCGCTTTGCTGCGTGCTTCCGTGATGCTTATATATTTTCTGATCGTCAATTCCGTGAAGGACAGAAAAAGGCTCAAGACCTGCATCACGCTCATGGTCGCGTCGGCCGCCGCGGTGTCCTTCATCGGGGTCGCCGAATATCTCTTGGGGCATGCGGCGTACGATTGGCTGGACAGCGAACTCTTCGCGGGCATTTCGGGGCGCAGTACCTCGGTGTTTTCCAATCCGAATACTCTTGCTTACTATATAATTACCGTGTTTCCGTTATCTCTTGCGGAAACGGTGTTGGCCAAGGAGCGTCGAGAGAGGGTGCTTGCGGGTTTTGCGGCGGTATCCATGCTCGTTTGTACGGTGCTTACATGGTCTCGCGGCGCGTGGCTCGGTATGGCGGTGTCGGCGTTTGTGTTTTTGATGATGCTGAGTTCTCGCGCGATAGCGATAATTCCCATCGGCGCAACGATCCTGTCATTGGCGTCCGCTGCGGCACCGCGCAGTTTCGGAGCGCGCATATCAAGCATGGTTTCGATGAGTGACAGTGCGAATTATTACCGTGTGCGCATCTGGAACGGTGCCTGCGATATTATAAAAAGATATTTCTTCGGCGGTATAGGCATCGGCGAGGATATATTCGGCGAGATCTATACCCGCGTGGCAGCCCCCGAGGTGTGGAACGCGATGCACGCCCACAGCCTTTGGCTGCAAATCATCATAGAGCTGGGGGCTCCGGGAATCATTGTTTTTGCCTTGCTGCTGTTTTTCCTGCTTCAAAAATCATTTGAATGCGTAAGCCGAGGAGACCGAAAGCTCGGTGTGATGTGCGGAGCGTGCGTGTGCGGCGCCGTTGCTCCGATGGTGGCGGGAGCGTTCGACCATGTGCTTTACAACAACACGGTACTGTTCACCTTTTGGGCTGTTGCGGGTTTGGCATCCGCGGCGGCGGAGATACGGTGTTCCGAGCTGAATGAAATATCCGTCGGCAACACCTCCGCAGTCAATGACGAAAGGTCGGCCGCCGCGACACTTCGCTTGAAGCGCAAGTGAGTAAAAAAGGCTGGAGCCGCGAATTGTGCGGTGTTGCCTTAACGTCTTTGATAGTTTTGATTTGGAAAGGAATATTCATAACATGTCAAAAAATAACGGTACTTCGCGTGCGCAAGCAAAGCATCGATTTAATATATTGGATGCTCTGATAATAATTATCGCGGCGGCTGTTGCGGCTGTGCTTCTTATGGCGTATCTCCCCGGAGGGCTTGCGCGTATATCGTCGGATGGGGATACCACGATAATCTATACCGTTGAGGTGCAGGGGATCAAGAGAGATCTCGCATCCGGGATCTCGGTAAACGATCCCGTCACCGAAAAACAAACGTCGGTCGCGTTGGGGCGCGTCAGCTCCGAGGTCGAGGTGACGGCTTACAATTATGTCAGGTATGACACGAAGACCGGAGAGGTCGTGCTTGACGAATATGACGATCTTGCGACGATATTGATAACGATCACCGCCGATGCGCGCTCTGACGGATCACGCGGCTATACGGTGAACGGTTGCCGCATTGCGATAGGCGCGGAATACAGCTTGAGCATTCCGAACTTTGAGGGGATCGGAACATGCATAAGCATAAGTGAGATATCCGGGAACGGAGGTGCAGAATAAATGAATACCGAAAGATCCGAGAAAAACGGAAGTACGGGGGTGCGCTTCGGTGCGACGGATATAGCAATAATTTTATTGGTCATAATATCCGTGGCTTCGATCGTAATCCGTATGGTGTCGGACAGCGCGTCCTTTGGAAAAGAGACGGAGGAGTGTGTGCTGCAGTTTGAAGCCGTGCAGGTGAGATATACGACTTACGACGCGCTTGAAGCGGAGGGGGATGTGTATATAGGCGATCGTTTGCTGGGAAAGTTGTCTTCTCAGATCACGTATGCGCCCTCGGCGCTTCACACCTTCGATGATGTCGGCGCTCCCGTTGATGTTCATTATCCCGAAAACACATTGATCGATATCACCGGTGAGGTTGAATGCTCGCTGGTGAAGACCGAAGGGGGCTATGTTACCGCCGACGGTATCCACCTTGCACCGGGAACCGAGATCACGCTAAAGCTGCGCACGGTCGACCTTAAGGTCACGGTGATATCACTGTCTCCGACCGAATAACACGGTGCGGTACCCGATCGGTTTTCGGTTTTTGACGGAATGATTAATATTTAACGAATCGGCAATGTAACAGAACGTTAAATATCATCACTTTGTCTATTGATTTTATTTGTTTTGTAGGATATAATATTAATTAAGACCAAAAGTGTCCCCCAAAGAGCTTGATAAGGAGTCCGAAATGATCTCACGCGAAGTTACCATAAATAATAACGGCGGCTTACACGCCAGACCCGCAACTTATTTCATACAGAAAGCCAATTCTTACGTCTGCTCCATTTGGATCCAAAAGGATGATCGCAAAATGAATGCAAAGAGCCTTTTGGGTGTTCTCTCGATAGGAATCGCCAAGGGCATGACCGTTACGCTCATTGCGGACGGACCTGACGAAAAGGATGCTCTTGATGGGCTTGAAGCGCTCATCAACACCGGCTTTGCCGAATAATTGTTGGTTTTTGATCTCTTTTGCAACGGTGATGATAACGATCCGTTCATTGATCTCGGCTATTCGGTGTATGCTTTTATAATACATAAAGTCTGCCGATGGCAGGATCCGAACAGGGTTGTCAAGCTTATTGATGACCCTGCTTTGCTGTTGTTTTACAGATAGGGAATGAATAACGATAATAATTTGATTGAAGGCTGCGCGGATGAGATAAAGCGCGGGCGCTTGCTTGCGGAGGCGTGTGAGCTTCCGCTTTCTCCGGGTGTGTATATTATGAAAAACATATCCGGCAAGGTCATATATGTCGGAAAGTCGCGAAAGCTTCGTGACCGTGTTTCTCAATACTTTCGCAACGGAGAGAAAAACCTTAAGACCCGCCGCATGGTGGCGTCGGTCGATCGTTTTGAGTATATAGTTTGCGATACCGAGATCGAAGCGCTCACTCTCGAAAATACGCTTATCAAGCAATACTCACCGCGGTATAATATCAGATTGAAGGATGCAAAATCATATCCTTACATCAAGATTACCGCCGAGGCGTTTCCGCGTCTTGTGATGAGTCGCAAGCGAGAGAATGACGGCGCGAGATATTTCGGGCCGTATTCCGGCACGTCGACGGTGTTTTCCGTTATGGCGCTCGTGAACAAAACGTTCGGTCTGCCATCCTGCAAAAAGCGTTTCCCCGCAGATATAGGGAAGGAACGCCCGTGCTTATATTACAGAATAGGGCAATGCTGCGGAGTTTGCACCGGAAGTGTCGATACCGAACGATACGGAGAGCTGATATCTTACGCCGCCGAGGTACTGCGCGGCAACACCTCTGCCGCAAGACGCAAGCTTGAGGCCCGGATGTATGAGTATGCGGAAGCCGAGGCGTTTGAAGCCGCCGCGCGTTGTCGCGATACCATAAAAGCGCTTGAGGCTTTGTCACAAAAGCAAAAGGTCGTGGCCTCTCCCGATTGCGATGAGGATGTATTCGGCGTGTATTATGACGATGCGCTGTCGGTCATGTCAATGCTGATGATACGCGGCGGTGCGCTGACAGACAAGGTGGATTTTTCTATTCCCGGAGAGGCTATCGTGGATCCGAAGAGTCTGTGCTCTTTGGTGTGCGAATATTATCGCAGGTGCGATTCGGCACCGACGCGAGTGCTTGTCGGTTTTGATTGCGACGAGGAAGATATTACCGTAATGTCGGACTATTTGAGCGACATTGTCGGAGGACGAGTGCGGGTGTCGGTCCCCAAAATAGGTGATAATCGGAAGCTGTGCGACATGGCGGCAGACAATGCCCGAGAGGCGGCACTGCGTCTGCGTCGCGATCACGACCGAAACGAGGATGCGTTGATAAGGCTTGCCGCGCTCTTGGGACTTGAGGTGATCCCGGAGCGTATAGAGGCGTATGATATCTCAAACCTGGGCGATGAGCATATAACGGCGGGCATGATAGTTTGCGAGAACGGCAGCTTCAGAAAACGTGATTACAGAAGCTTTAAGATAAGCTCCACCGCGGGAGCGGACGATTACGGTGCTTTGCGCGAGACGTTAAGGCGAAGGCTGGCGCATCTTGTGAGCGTTGCCGACGATGCGGCCGAGAGCGATGCGCTGTCCGTTACGCCCGATCTGATATTGCTTGACGGCGGCGCGGCGCATCTCGGTGTCGCTCTTGATGTCATGGACGAGCTCGGTGTGAGACTGCCTGCCGTGGGAATGGTCAAGGATGACTTTCACAAGACTCGCGCTCTGATTACCGCGGATGGCGAGGTCGGGATCGCAAAGGAACGCGAGGTATATGGGTTGATCTACCGCATACAGGAGGAGGTCCACCGCTTCACCGTGTCGAAAATGTCCGCCGCAAAGCGCAAGACCTACAAGACTTCGACCTTGGAGAAGATAAAGGGAATAGGCCCCGCAAAGTCAAAATTGCTTCTGTCCGCTCTCGGGGGGCTGGGAGCCGTAAAGGCTGCCGACCGCGAGACTCTGTGCGCCGTTAAAGGGATATCGGAGTCAGAGGCGCTTGCGGTGTACGGATATTTTCATCCGAACTCCGCCGCGGGAGACGAGAAACCCGAACAGCAAATAAATCGCGGGAGGACCGAAAACGATGATGAGGATAATAACCGGAAGCGCACGGGGGACGAAGCTTCTGACTCTTGAGGGAGATGCGACTCGCCCGACTTCCGAAAGAGCCAAAGAGGCGATCTTTTCGATGCTTCAGTTTTCTCTTCGCGGAAAAAAAGTGCTCGATATGTTTGCCGGATCGGGGCAGATGGGACTTGAAGCGCTCAGTCGCGGAGCGTCTCTTGCCGTGCTGTGCGATATGTCGTCGGCAGCGATCGAGGTCATAAAGAAAAATGCAGCCAAGACGCGGCTGGAGGACGGCTGTCGAATAATCGGCTGTGACGCGCTCAAGCTTGCGAAATATATCTCCGACGAACGCTTCGAGCTTGTGTTCATCGATCCGCCGTACGCATCCGGGCTGATCCCTCAATGCATTCGTTCGCTTATGAGCGGCGGGCTTTTGGAGTGCGGCGCTTTGCTCGTTTGCGAGAGCGACAAAAACGGCGCCTTTCCGTCGGACGAGCTTTTTGCCTCCGGCGAGCTTGAGCTTTTAAAAAGCGCCGTATACGGCGCGGCGCGTGTTACGATAATAAGATATACGGGAGGTGCAATCGAATGACGCTTGCCATAGTTCCCGGAAGCTTTGATCCCATGACTCTCGGGCATAAGGATGTCATAGAGCGTGCAGCGCGGTTGTTTGACAGGGTCGTTGTCGCAATAATGATAAATCCGGACAAGCAGGGAATGTTTACTCTGCTCGAACGCCAAAGGATCGCCGAACTGACGCTTTCGGGGCTGGACGTTGAGATCCTTGTATCGGAAGGATATCTTGTCGATCTTGCCGAAAGGCTCGGCGCCGATGCAATAGTCAAGGGCGTAAGAACGACCGAGGATTTTGAATATGAGCAGAGCATGGCTCTGTTCAATCATGAACATTATCCCGATTGTGAAACGATATATCTTCCGTCATACGGAAAAAAGACGAGCATCAGCTCAACCGCCGCGCGCGCTCGGATAATGAGCGGAGAGGCGACCGCCGATCTGCTTGCCGACGCGGCGGTTGAGTATATACGCAGTCTGAATATGTCGATAAAAAATAATGTAAGTCAACCATGAATGTGAAAGGAATTGTAAAATAAATGAAAGACGGATTTGTAAAGGTCGCGGCGGCGGTGCCGGAGCTGCGCGTTGCCGATTGCACCTTCAATGCGGATAAGATCATCGAGCTTGCCGAAGAAACCGAGCGCTCGGGAGCGATCGTCACGGTGTTCCCCGAGCTTTCGGTGACCGGCTATACATGTCAGGATATATTCTTCCACGGCACGCTTCTCGATGCCGCGGAGAGAGAAGTCGCAAGGATCGCGCAAAAAACCGCCGAGCTGGATACGCTGATATTTGTCGGCGCTCCGATATCTCATTTCGGCAAGCTTTATAATTGTGCGGTTGCGTTGCGGCACGGATCGATACTCGGAATAGTTCCCAAAAGCTTGATCCCGAATTATTCCGAATTTTATGAGGGAAGATATTTTGCTCCCGCGCCGGAGAAAAATGAGCAGATCGAATATGCCTCGCAGACCTGTGCATTCGGCACAAAGCTGCTCTTTAAGCATCAAAAGCTCGGCGAGCTGATCGTTGCCGTCGAAATTTGCGAGGATGTTTGGGGTCAGTTTTCGCCGTCCGGTCCGCATTGTGCCGCGGGCGCCACGCTCATTGCAAATCTTTCGGCATCAAACGAGCTCATAGGCAAACCCGAATACAGGCACAGTCTTGTCGGTGGCAATTCGGCTCACAACATGTGCGGATATATATACGCATCCTCGGGCAGCGATGAGTCCACGACAGATCTTGTCTTTTCCGGGCATTCGCTTATTTACGAGGGCGGTGCTTTAATGGCGGAAAAAAAGCCCTTTTCATCCGATCGCTTCATCACCGCGGACATCGACGTAAAAAAGATCGTCTTTGAACGCGCCAAGAACAATGTTTTTATCAGCCGCCAAAATGAAGAATATCTGCTGATACCGTTCGGCGACTCGCTGACGCAAACAAGGCTTGAAAGAAGCTTTATGCGGATGCCGTTCGTGCCCGGCGATGACTCGGTGCGCTCCGAGCGATGCCGCTTGATTCTTGATATGCAGGCTACGGCGCTGGCAAAGAGGATAAAGCATACGGGAGCCAAGGCTGCCGTTGTGGGGGTTTCCGGCGGGCTGGATTCCGCGTTGGCGCTCATCGTGGCGGTTAACGCCATGAAAAAGCTGTCTCGCCCCACGACCGATGTCATGACGATCACCATGCCGTGCTTCGGGACAGGGAAGCGGACCCGTTCCAACGCCGAGGAGCTTTCTCTGTTGCTCGGTGCCGATTTTAAATGTGTCGATATCTTCGATTCGGTCAAGCAACATCTGAATGACATAGGTCACCCGCTTGACGTGTACGATGTGACATACGAAAATGCACAGGCTCGCGAGCGCACGCAGGTATTGATGGACATTGCCAATCAATGCGGCGGGCTCGTGATCGGCACCGGCGATCTTTCCGAGGTGGCACTGGGATGGTCCACATATAACGGCGACCATATGTCAATGTATGCCGTCAATTGTACGATACCGAAAACGTTGGTAAGGTATATGGTCGGATATTATGCCGACACCTGCGACAACGAAAGACTTTGCAAAGTTTTATATGATATATTGAATACCCCGGTTTCTCCGGAGCTGGTTCCCTCAAGCGGAGACGGCATTGATCAGCGTACCGAGGATATACTCGGTACGTATGAGCTTCACGACTTTTTCCTTTACTATATGATCAGATGCGGATATTCTCCCGAAAAGTTGCTTAGGATAGCCGCTAAGACCTTTGCGGAGAAATATGATGAGGATTATATCAAAAAAACATTGAAGCTCTTTTGCAAACGCTTTTTTGCACAGCAGTTTAAGCGCTCCTGTGTTCCCGATGGTGTGAAGGTCGGAACGGTGGCTCTGTCTCCTCGCGGAGATTGGCGCATGTCCTCCGACACATCGGCTGCCGAATGGTTAAGATCGTTGGAAGATTGAGCAAATAATATGATACAGCAGCTTATCCGATCGCGGTGTGCGAGAGGATGAGCTGCTGTTTTTTCGATTTATTTTTTCGGTGTTTTGGAAACGAAACAACCGATAATAAGAATTTTATTCCGTATAATATTGCGCCTGGGCGTTCCACAGCTCGTAGTATTTGCCGTTTGTGTCGGCAACGAGCGAAGCGTGAGTTCCTTGCTGGATGATTGCGCCCTCGTGGAATACGGCGATCTCATCGCAGAACTTACAAGAGGACAGACGGTGAGAGATATAGATGGCGGTCTTGTCGCCTGCGATCTCGTCAAACTTTCCGTACGCTCCCCGCGGGAGAGGAATGGCGGTTCCGTCGCTCAGTTTGATCTCCGCCTTGGTTACTCGGCTGATTTGCGTTAGGTTGACGACACAGGAGCGCCCCGCGCGGTAAAATCGCTCATCAAGCTGCTTTTCAAGCTCGCCCAAAGTCATTTTCACCGTAACGTCAGTCAGAGCGTGAATCGTAACATAGTTGCCGAACACATCCGCATAACGGATTTGATATATCGGCACACGCACCATTTCGCCGCCGATCTCAAAATTCAAGACCTTTTCGTTCTTGGCAAGTTTCTCTGCGGCACGGTCAAGCACCGAGCAGAGTTTTTCTTCCTTAACCGGCTTCATAAGATAATGTAGAGCCGCAACCTCGTAACCCTCGGATATGTAATCGGAGTAGCCCGTGATAAAAATGATCTGAACGGTGTCGTTATTCTTGCGAAGCTGCTTCGCCATCGTTACGCCGTCCATAGCCCCCATTTCGATGTCCAGGAGCAGAATGTCGCAGTCGCTTTCTTCTGCATAGCAGAACAGGAAGTTCTCGGCAGATGTGAAGGTGTCGATGTGTACCATATGACCGACAGATGCTGCCCAACGTTCAACCATATTCAAAATATATTGTCTGTCCGCGTCGGAATCATCACAGATCGCAATTTTGTACTTCATGTTCTCACCGTCCTTGTCGATCTGTCATAAGCGCGAGCTCGAAAGCTCGCTTATTGTAACTTTTTCATGTTTAATTATAGCATAAAAATGATAAAAAATCTACCGCACACGCAAAAATCCCACCCATTCCGACAAAGTGATATGGTCGAAACGGGCGGGATGTGCTTGATTGCTTGATCTATTTGGTCAATAACATCCAAAGTGCGTTTATGATGACCGTGGCAAGTACGCCGAGCATGGTCGGAAGCAATGCCGCAAGCAAGGTCCATTTGATGCTGCCGGTCTCCTTTTTTATTGTCAGCAGAGTGGTTGTGCACGGCCAGTGCAGCAAAGAGAAGATAACAAAGCAAATTGCCGTTCGTGCTCCCCAGCCGTTTGACAGCAATATAGCTTTTATCGCCTCTGTCCCGCTTATGGCGGACAGACTTCCGGAGGCGAGATATATCATAAGTGTGATGGGCAATACGATCTCATTTGCGGGTGAACCGAGCATAAATCCCAGCAGTACGGCGCCGTCGAGCCCCATTATTCGTCCTATGGGATCGATCGCTGTCGCAAGATGTGTGAGTATGCTTGCTCCGCCGAGATCGATATTAGCCAAAAGCCAAATTATAAGTCCTGCCGGAGCGGCGACCGCAACGGAGCGTCCGAGCACGAAAAGCGTTCTGTCAAGCAATGAGCGCACCATGACCTTGCCGAGCTGCGGGCGGCGATACGGCGGCAGTTCGAGAGTGAATGCCGACGGTTCGCCGCGAAGCAGAGTTCGCGAAAGCAGATAGGTCGAGAATAAGGTCGCTCCGATACCCAACAATATGACAAGAGTCAGTAACGCCGCCGTGGACAAGGAGGAGGCTCCGCTTCCCAAAGCCAAGAATGCCGTCAGTGCCAGTATGATCGACGGAAATCTGCCGTTGCAGGGAACAAGACTGTTCGTTACGACGGCAAGCAGTCTTTCACGCGGAGAATCTATTATCCTGCAGCCGACCACGCCTGCGGCGTTACAACCAAATCCCATGCACATGGTAAGCGCCTGCTTGCCGCATGCTTTGCAGCGGCAAAAGGGTCTGTCTAAATTATATGCGATGCGTGGGAGCAGACCCGAGTCTTCAAGTAACGTAAAAAGAGGAAAGAATATCGCCATCGGCGGAAGCATTACCGCAACGACCCAACCGAGCACGCGTAGCATTCCGAGCACGGCGGCATCGCAGAACCATGTCGGCAAGCCCGAGAATATCAGCAACTTATATATCCATTTTTCGATATGTCCGAATGCGGCACTCAATAATTCCGATGGGTAATTCGCTCCGACTATGGTCAACCAAAAGATCCCCGCAAGCATCAACAGCATAATCGGGTAAGCCGTCGCTCTGCTCGTAACTATGCGGTCGATCGCGCGATCGCGCTTGCTGTAGCCGGATACCGTCGACAGCTCGGATGTGCTTTCGGCACAGCCGACGACCGAGCGGTAAATATCCGCGGCGCGCTCAACAACGGTCAGTGCGATATCGTCGGCAAGCGCCCGGCGATCGTAGCCCGCTCTCGAAAGCAGCTGCCGCGCGTCGTCATATGCACGTTTCGTTTTCTCGGATACGTCAATGCCGAAGGCGGGCAGGTCGGCGAGATCCATGCAGCCGTCCAGCATGCGCAAGGCGATCCAGCGTTTGTTAACGGTCGTGCGAGTCTCACCGCGAGGAGAAGTCAGCGCCGCCTCTATGATCGCAACCGCTTTTTCGATCTCGTTGTGATATGTTACGGGAGTCGGAATGTCCCACATACGGGCGGCAAGCGTGCCCACGATCGCTCGGCAGATATTCGGAATGTCGCGTTTGCTTCTTGCTGTGGTTTTTATAACATTCACTCCCAAGAGGTCGGACAGCTTTTTCGAATCGATGTGAATTCCTTTTTTCTCCGCTTCGTCGATCAGATTAACGCACACTATCGCGCGTCGTGATATTTCAAGCGTTTGCAGTACAAGCGCGAGATTACGTTCAAGGCATGTTGCGTCACATACTATGACCGCGGCATCGGGCGGAGCGCCGTCCTTGCCCAGGCAAATAATATCACGAGCGACCTCCTCCTCGGGCGAATGCGCAAAAAGAGAATATGTTCCCGGAAGGTCGAGCAGAAGATACCGGTGTCCTTCGTATACAAAGCTGCCCTCTGCGGTGGCGACCGTCTTTCCGGGCCAATTTCCGGTATGCTGATCCATTCCGGTGAGATTGTTGAAAAGTGTGCTCTTTCCGACATTCGGATTGCCGACCAATACCACGGTGGCCTCGGTCGTCTCAGACACAGCTTTTTTGCGGTTCTTGATCGGTTCGTCACCGCTCGGGGGATAATTGTGTTTCATGGCGTCAAATCGGCGAAATTTCTATATCGCCGCAATCCTTTCCTCTGATGGCTATGACCGCGCCTCGTATAAGATATGCGGACGGGTCATTTTCCGGGCTTCTTCCCACACATTCGACCACCGTGCCCGGAATCATCCCCAGATCGAAAAATCGCCGTCGCAGTGTGTCCTCGGCGGATACTTTTTGTATTCGGGCGTGCTCGCCCGGAAGCATTTCGTTCAGATATTTTTTCATTACTATCTCCGTTCCGCTGTCGCGGCGGCATCGATTTTTATATGCAAACAGGTATGCATTTTTATTTTTTGAATAATTGAATTATCACTATAAACTGCCTTTCTGCGAAAGGCATCGACGGGGTTATGAAACCGAGGATGC
>CAZPYK010000004.1:0-64063 GCA_964590755.1 uncultured Ruminococcus sp.
GACGAGCTTCTAAAAGCAGAACAGGCATGACCGAAATCATGCCTGTTCCAAAAAATCAGCTTTTACTGTCTTACGAACACCGAGCTAATGAGCGGCGCTTTTTTATCTAAGATGAAGCTATTTGTTAACCCGCGGTTAATTTTGCTTGCCGTTGTTAAAAACATCTCGTCTCGGGCTTGAAAGTTTGAAGATAAATTGCTATAATTATTAAAAAAGCAATGCGGATCGCTCCCGAGCGGCACCTAATGCAGATCCGCAAAAACAGAAACGGAGATCAACATGACATGAAAACAACAAAAAGATTATGGCTTCCCGCCCTGTTGCTGGCGATCCTGCTCATCATGTCCTTTTCGCTGTGCTCTTGCGATGAGGAGTTGCCCGAGGATCCGACAGTGACCACGGGAGCTGAGGATGAGACTACCGCCGTGCCCGAGTCGACCTCGCTTGATATTATCAAGGACGGCAAGATCACGGTCGTGCGTATAGTTCGTCCCTCGGACATTTCCGACGGTGCGCCCGAATTCACCGCGACCAAGCGCTTGCGCGAGACGCTGAACAATCTCGCTGAGGATCTAAAGGGATCCGATCTTTTGTTCGACGAAAAGGTCGTGGTGGAGGAGGACTTCATCATGCCGGGTCAGAGCTATGACAGCAGCACCGTTGAGATCCTCGTCGGTGCGACCGCTTATGACGAGAGCGCGACGGCGTTTGACGGCATCCAATACGGCGGTTATTCGGTAAAGGTCGTCGGCAACAAGATACTTGTCGCCGCATACACCTCCGATTCGTATTCCGAGGCCGCGGATGCGCTCGGGGTTCTTATCAAGCAGAGCGTTGATAACGAAAACAAATCGGTAACGCTTCAAAAAGCGGATATCGCTTTCAGCGGCAATATGTCGGCGCGGGTCTCCGCGATACCCACCTACGAGGGCGGCACTTTCTATTCATATTATGAAGCCGGAAACGATGTGGATGAGGTCATAATCAAAAAGACGGATATGACCGAGTTTAATGCATATCTTTCCAAGCTTGAATCCGAAGGCTACACCTGTTATAATACGAACGAGGTGGAGGGAAACAAGTTTACTACCTATAACGGCGAAAACTATACGATAAACGCGGGCTTTTACAAATACGAATCCTCGGCGCGCATAACCATCGAGGAGCTCGTAAAGAAGCCCTTGCCCAATACTCCGCAGGAATATACCAAGGTCACCACATCTCAGATAACGCTGCTCGGTCTTGAATATGCCAATTCGTCCGAGTCTACGGGATACACCTCCAACGGTCTTTCCATGCTTATAAGACTTGAGGACGGTCGCTTTATCGTTGTGGACGGCGGCTTTAACCGTCAGGTATGCGCGGATAAGCTGAACGAGCTGTTGCTTGAGCAGTCCAAGGAATATGCGACCGACAAAAAGGATATTAAGATAGCTGCATGGATAATCACGCATGCTCACGGTGACCACATAGGTATGGTTACCAACAAATACGGTTACTTCAGAAACTATACCGTGGAAAATTTCATAGTAAACTTCATATCCGACAACGAGCGTGCCAGAGGTATGGCGGCATATAAGGACAACTGGAGCACCTCGGGCACCGAGGGCGGCGGTTATACCAGCGTGCTTGCCGCGGCAAAGTCGCTTAAGGCAAATGTCCACATAGCACATGTCGGTGAAGTGTACTATTTCGCAGATGCAAAGCTTGAGATGCTCTTTACCATTGAAAGCTTCGGTCCCAATGCCTGCAACGCGCTCAATACCACCTCGCTTATTGTCAAAGCAACGATCAGCGGAACAACGCTGCTCATCACCGGTGACGCCACCGGCAACGGCTTCCAGACCGCCGCCAAGACCTTCGGAACATATTTGAAGTGCGATATCCTGCAGGTCGCTCATCACGGCTATACCACGTGGGGCAACAATTCCGGAACGATACTTGCATATAAATACGTGCTTCCCACTACGCTGCTCTGGCCGCAGGGCGGACATGCGTACCCCAGATATACCGGAAAGGATTACAACGAGGTGCTTTTGAACACTCAAAGTAATCCCAACTATGCCGAAACGTATGTTGCCGGCTTCCAGGGAGACACGGTCACGCTGCCTCTGCCCTATACCGTCGGCACTGCTGTGGTGAACCGCACATCCTCCTCCAACATCGAGGGCGGAAACAAGGTCATCTCCGGTAAATAATATAGATAAGCTCGATAAGATCGATGCTTGATCATCGCGCCGTCGCCGAAAGGCGGCGGCGCGTCGCTTTTTGTGTTGACAAACGAGAGGGGCTGTGATAAAATAAATCAAGAACAGTTCGAAACAAAGGAGACCATCGATACGATGACCATCAAGAAAACGATCATGGAAAGATCCAAGCGCGCTGCGGCATTCATACTGCTGATGCTTCTGGCGCTTGCCGCCGCCGCATGCGACGAAAACGTTACCGTAGGGGGAGAGGAAAGCTCGGATATTCCGCAGAGCACCGAGGAGGTTACGACTGCCGCACCCGAGTCATTGACCTTTGATATCATCAAGGACGGAAGCTTTACACTCTCGCGGATCGTGTATCCTTCCGAGCCGGAAGCGGAGGTTGCTCCGGAGCTTGCCGCCGCAAAACAGCTGCGCGATTTATTGAACGCTTCTGCGGAAGCTTTGAAGGGCTCGGAGCTGTCGTCCGATGAAAAACTTGCCGCCGAAGAAGATCTCGTCATGCCGGGTCAGAGCCGTGACGGCGAGACGATAGAGATACTTGTGGGAGCCACCGCGTATGATGAGAGCCGCGAAGCTTTTGACGGTGTTCCGTACGGAGGCTATGCCGTAAAGGCGGTCGGAAACAAGATAGTCGTGGCAGCGTATACCGAGCAGGGATACACCGAGGCGGCAGAGGCGCTGGGCGAGCTTATAAAGCAGAGCGCGGATAACGAGAGCCGCTCCGTTACGTTGGCAAGATCCGATATCTCCTTCACCGGTGACGTGCTTGAGCGCGTGTCCGCGATGCCGATCTATGATGGCGGCAGCTTTTATGCTTATTACGAGGCGGGCAACGATGTTGATGAGGTCATCATCAATAATACCGATTTGAGCGAATTTGATGCATATATATCAAAGCTCGAATCGCTGGGATATGTCTGCTATAATTCCAACGAGGTGGTCGGAAACAAATTTACTACATATAACGGAGATGCCTATACCATCAACGCGGGATACTATGTTTACGAAAATGCCGCGCGCATCACCGTCGAGGCTCTCGTTAACGATCCGCTTCCCAACACTCCGCAGGAATATACCAAGGTAACCACGACTCAACTGACCTTGCTGGGACTTGAATACAAGAGCGGCGACAGCTATAAATCCAACGGTCTTTCCATGCTGATCAGACTTGAGGACGGACGCTTTATCGTTATCGACGGCGGCTTTACTCGTCAAGCCTGCGGTGAGCTGTTGCGCGCAGAACTGCTTGAGCAATCGAGAGAGTATGCAAAGAATTATAAGGATATAACCATCGCGGCGTGGATCGTGACTCATGCTCACGGTGACCACATGGGCATGATAGGTAAATATTACGGCCTGTTCGAAAAATACAAGGTCGAAAATTTTATTGTAAATTTCATGTCCGACAATGAACGCTTCGGAGCTATGGCGGCATATTCCTCAAACTGGAGCGAGGGCGAGGGCGGCGGATATGCAAACGTGCTTACCGCGGCCGAAAAATTGGGCGCCAATGTTCACATAGCACATGTGGGAGAGATATTCTGCTTTGCCGATGTCAAGATAGAGATGCTATATACCATCGAAAGCTTCGGCCCTCGTGCGTGCAATGCGCTGAACACCACCTCGCTCGTTTTTAAACTGACCTGCGAAGACACGAGCGTTCTGATCACGGGAGACGCCACGGGTAACGCATTGCAGATCGCAACCAAGACCTTCGGTTCATATTTGAAGAGCGACATATTGCAGGTCTCGCACCACGGATACACGACATGGGGAAATGACGCGGGCACCACGCTCATGTATAAGGCGGTCAAGCCGACAACATTGCTTTGGCCGCAAGGAGGACACGGATATCCCAAATATGTCGACAAGTCATACAATGCGGTGCTGATGAATTCAAGAACAAATCCGAACTATGCCGAGACATATGTTGCCGGATATCACGGTGACACAGCCACACTTCCGTTGCCTTACACGGTCGGTACGGCGATCGTGAATCGCGTGGCGGCATCGAACGTTGAAGGCGGGAACAAGATAATTACCGGAAAATAATATATATTGCAAGCAGCCACCGAGCATGATCTGCCGCACGAAATAAGTACATTGTTTTGAAAGAGGCTTTGTCGGCAGATCTCACGCGAGTTTGGGTTCGTTGCTTCCGAAAAATGTTGTTCTAAAAGTCAATGCTGTTGACTTTATTACATATTCGGATGGATTATTTCTATTGCTTTTTGAGGCGTTCCGTGTTATACTTTAAGCAGAACGGTGCTGTGTGAGGTCAACCGTCGGACGTTGAGACAAAAGACGCGCGCTTCGGCTTTGCGAGCGATGTCGGATAGTTATACAATAATCAATGGTGCTGAGATCACGGAACGTTTTTCTCCTCGCTCGGACATGCGGCGAAGGCGATATTATTTTATGCCCGACAATGCGTCAGAAAGGAACCGATATGAAAAAAACAGCAATAAGCCGAATAGCGGCTATTTGGGCGGTGCTTGTCATGCTCGTCATGATGTTCACGCTTTGCGCCTGCGACGGCGGGGAAGAGCCTCCGTTGCCTCCCGAGCAAAGCTCGGTCGAGGAAACGACCGAGGCGCCGCTTTCTCCGACGCTTGAACTGATTCGCGACGGTAAGCTTACGATCTCGCGCATAGTGCGTTCATCCGAGCTCAGTTCAAACTATGCGCCGGAATATACCGCGACCAAGAGTCTGCGCGACAAGCTCAATGCTGTCGTCGAGACCATGAAGGGCTCCGATCTTTTATATGATGAAAAGATCATTGTTGAAGAGGATTTTTTGATTCCCGGTCAAAGCTATAACAGCGACACGGTGGAGATACTTGTCGGTGCGACGGCATATGACGAGAGTGCGACGGCGTTTGACGGTGTGGAGTACGGCGGTTACGCCGTAAAGGTCGTCGGCAACAAGATACTTGTTGCGGCATATACCCCGGATGGTTATGCCGCAGCTGCGGATGCGCTCGGTGCTCTTATAGATAAAAACACGAATGCCGAGGACAAGTCTGTCGTGCTCCAGCGCGCGGATATAATGTTTAGCGGAAGTGTTTCGAGCCGCATATCCGCGATACCGACATATGACGGCGGTGCTTTTTACGGTTATTATGAGGCGGGCGAAGATGTCGATGAGATCATCGTCAAAAAGACGAACGAGGCCGAATTTTTCGATTATCTTAAGAAGCTTGAAACGCTCGGTTACACCTGCTATAACTCAAATGAGATGGCGGGTAACAGCTTTGCGACCTACAACGGTGCGGAATACACGATAAACGCGGGATATTATAAGAGCGATGATTCCGTTCGTATAATGATAGAGGCACTTGTGACCGATCCGCTTCCCAACACGCCGCAGGAATATACCAAGGTAACTTCCTCGCAATTGACGCTTGTCGGAATCGAATATGCCGACGCAAATGACGCAACGGGGTATGTCTCCAACGGTCTTTCCATGCTTATAAGGCTTGAGGACGGGCGCTTTATCATCGTTGACGGAGGCTTCAGACGCCGGGCATGTGCCGAAAAACTGCGTTCGCTTCTGATAGAGCAATCCAAGGATTATGTAACGAGAAACAAGGATATAACCATCGCGGCGTGGATAATCACGCATGCTCACGGTGATCACCTCGGCACCCTTTGCAGCTATACGAGCTTGTTTGCGCAGTTCAAAGTTGAAAAGATCATAGTCAACTTTATGTCATACAACGAACGCTATAAATGCATGTCGGCTTATCCGACCAATTGGGGCACCACCGCTCCCGACGGCGGAAGCTGGGATGGCGTTGCCACTGCGGCAAAGGTGCTCAAGACCGAAATGCATATAGCACATGCCGGAGAAGTATATTGTTTTGCCGATGCAAGGCTTGAGGTGCTCTATACCATTGAAAATATCGGTCCCGAGCCTTTCGATGCCGGGCTTAACACCACCTCGTTGATCATCAAGGCAAATGTCAGCGGCAGTACCTTGCTTATCACGGGAGATGCCACCGGAATTGCCATGCGAAAGACCGTGGATAATTACGGTTCATACATACAGAGCGATCTTGTTCAAGTGGCGCATCACGGCTTTACCACCTTCGGCACCGAATCCGGAACCATAGCCGCGTACAAGGCGGCGGCTCCCTCATGCGTGCTTTGGCCGATAGGCGGTCATGCTTACAGCAAATGTGAGGTCAGAAGCTACAACGCTCCGTTGAGTGACCTTGATGCCAACCCCAACTACAAGGAGTCCTTTGTGGCGGGCACGCAAGGCGACACTGTCGTGATCCCATTGCCGTACACCGTCGGAAATGCGATCATAACGCGCGCGTCGACCTCAAACGTTGACGGCGCATGCACGATAATCGAAGTCAAATAATATGCTACGACGAGTCGCCGCGATAAGCGGCGACTCGTCGTAGCATAGCATATGGGCGATTCCGATGCATGGAATGCTGAGGATGGGTTTGGCATGTCGGTGACAGAGAGCGGGTCGTGACGGAAGGTTGAACGAGAAAATAAAAATATTGTCTATCTTTCTGTTTACTATTGACAAATAAAAAACGCTGTGATAAAATAATCTTGATGACAAGCGCTGCCGAAGTCGATGACGCTTGTCGCGTGAGCTTTGTCGCGCCACGAGCGTGCCGGGCTGTGTGAAACTGTATTTTATGCTGTCATACGGCGGCGGAACGGAGGATATCCATGAAAATGCAAAAGAATGTTTCGATCATTGCGAGAAGCGTTGCGGCGCTGGTCGCTCTGCTTATGCTCGTTATGAGTTTGGCGGCGTGTGCAAAGCCCGGGGAGGATCCCCAAGATACCACCGCGGGTCCCGAAGCCACGACGGTACCGGACTCCGAAACCGAGTCATTGTACGAAGCGGACGACCTGCCGGATTCGATGCAACTGAACGAGACGATCACCATGCTTTACGGCGAGGATGCGGAGAACGTTGAATTCTTCGTTGAGGACGAGGGCAACGATTCGGTCGAATTTGCCATTAAAACGCGCAACGCAAAGGTGGAGCAGCGTCTCGGCGTAACGGTGGATTATATCGGAACGCCAGGTAACTACAACAACCGCGCCGCATACGAAAAGGTCGTCAGAGCTGATGTTGCCGCGACCAACGATTATGATATCTATGCCGCATATTCGATGACAATTGCCAACTGCGCCTACAGCGGCTTTTGCGCCAACCTTTACGATTATGACAACATACTCAATTTCCAAAAGTCATGGTGGCCCAAAAAGCTGACGAGTGAGGCGGAGATACGCGGCAAGCTTTACTTTGCTTCGGGCGATATATCCACAAACATGCTTTATATGATGTATGTCATATATTTCTCCAAGGAACTCGTGACCGACCATTCTCTCACAAGTCCTTATGATCTTGTCGACACGGGGGATTGGACCATAGATAAGATGATAGAGATGATCGAGATCGTAGCTATCGAAAACAACGATGATTCAAGGATATACGGCTTGGTGACGAGCTCGAATGTTCACCTCGATCCCTTCTATTTCGGCGCGGGACTTTCGATAGTCGATCGTGATGCCGACGGCAATATCGTGATCTCGGATATGTTCTCAAGCGAGCGTGCCATCAATACCGCAACAAAGCTTGGGGCGATATTTGACAACGGCAAGAGTATTTATGAGAACGGCGACGATGCGTTTCTGACGAACCGTGCGCTGTTTGAGGTCAATCGCGCGCGCTTTGCGAGCCAAAAACTCAGCGATGTCGATATCGGATTCGGTGTCATTCCCATGCCGAAGTATGATAAGGATCAAGTCGATTACTCCACCTGCCTCGGATTCCCGTATACGCTTTATGCGATATCCACCGGCTCCGCGCGCAGAGAAGCTGCGGCATATCTGCTGGAGGCAATGGCATCCGAGAGCTATCGCACGGTCACTCCCGCGCTGTTTGAGGTGTCGATGAAGGTCAGATATGTGGATGATCCCACGGCCGCGAGAATGTTTGATATCATACGCGCAGGTGTAAGCTTTGATACGGGCAGAATATTCACCTCGTCGCTCGGAAACATCCCGTTCAGCACCTTCAGAAATTCTGTGTCGAACAACGAGTCGTACGCGACAAAATCCGCGACGAACAAGAAGACGCTAAACGGCTACCTTAAACTTTTGAATAAAAAATTCGAGTCTATGCAGTAAGACTCGACTATAATCGAAATAATAAAGCTCTTCGGGGGCTGCCGCATCATTGTGCGGCAGCCCCCGAAAGTTGCTGATAAAGCAAACGGTTTTCTCGGCTTTTCGAAAGTTTTCGCCCGCCTTTTTCAAAAGGCGGCGCAGTGGAGGGCGCGGAGCCCTCCTCGCGCTCCGCAGAGCGCGAAAAAGCTCCGGCGTTTCTCTTTTGATAACTTTTCTCTTTGCGCCTGCAGTGCCAAAGAGAAAAGTGGCTTAATGCTTTGTGTATTTTTACATCGGGGGGGCTGCCGCATCATTGTGCGGCAGCCCCCGAAATGTTTTTAATTTGATCAAGCGCGAAGTCTTGCCTCAAGTGCGGCAAGCTCGTCATACAGCTCGGAGGGAACATGTTCGCCCACCTGAGCGTAGAATTCTTTGATGTTCTCGATATCGGCAAGCCATGCTTCCTTATCAACGCTTACAAGGTCGCGAACGGTGTCAACGGTGATGCCGTCAAGACCCTCGATGTTGATATCCTCCGGCTTCGGTACATAACCGATGGCGGTGAGATCGGCATCCACCTTGCCTGCGCAACGGGCGAGGATCCAGTCAACAACGCGGAGGTTGTCGCCAAAGCCCGGCCATACGAAGTTGCCGTTATCATCGGTGCGGAACCAGTTGACATGGAAGATCTGAGGAGCGTTGGGGATGATCTTGCCCATGTCAAGCCAATGACGCCAGTAGTCGCCCATATTGTAGCCGACGAAGGGGCGCATCGCCATAGGATCGCGACGAACTACGCCGATAGCACCGGCTGCCGCCGCAGTGGTCTCGGAGGCCATGATGGAGCCGACGAAGGTTCCGTTCTGCCAGCTTGTGGACTGATATACCAGCGGAGCGGTCTTGGCGCGTCTGCCGCCGAAGATGATGGCGGAAACGGGAACGCCGGCGGGGTTATCGAATTCCTTGGAGAGGCAGGGGCAGTTGACAGCCTTTGCCGTGAAGCGGCTGTTGGGATGAGCACCGGAGGTGTTGATCTTGTCCGCTTTGTCGTATTTGGTGTAATCCCAGACCTCGCCCTTCCAGTTGAGAGCGTTCTTGGGAGGATTGTTATCAAGGCTTTCCCACCAAATTGTGTTGTTGTCAAGGTTGTGGCAAACGTTGGTGAAGATGGTATCCTTCATGCAGGTGTGCAGAGCATTGGGGTTGGACTTTTCGTTGGTGCCGGGGGCAACGCCGAAGAAGCCGTTCTCGGGGTTCATTGCCCAGAGTCTGCCGTCCTTGCCTATGCGCAGCCAAGCGATATCGTCGCCGACCGTCCAGGTCTTGAAGCCCTTCTTCTTATATACCTCGGGCGGAATGAGCATTGCGAGGTTGGTCTTTCCGCAAGCGGAGGGGAATGCGGCGCAAACATACTTGACCTCACCGTCGGGATATTCGACACCGAGGATGAGCATGTGCTCTGCCATCCAATTTTCCTTTCTGCCGAGGTAGGAAGCGATGCGCAATGCGAAGCACTTCTTGCCGAGCAGAACGTTTCCGCCGTAGCCGGAGTTGACAGACCAGATGGTGTTATCCTGCGGGAAGTGGCAGATATAACGGTTATTCTCATCAAGCTGTGCCTTGGAGTGCAGACCCTTGATGTAATTATCGCTGTCGCCGATGGCGTCAAGCACGTCGGTGCCGACGCGCGTCATGATGAGCATGTTGAGCACAACGTAGATAGAGTCGGTGAGCTCGATGCCGTATTTTGCAAAGTCGGAGCCTACGATACCCATGGAATAGGGGATAACGTACATCGTTCTGCCCTTCATGGAGCCGCGGTAGATCTTGCTGAGCTTTTCGTAGCATTCGTTGGGCTCCATCCAGTTATTGATGTTGCCGGCATCCTCTTTAGTGGGGGTGCAGATAAAGGTTCTGCCCTCAACGCGAGCAACGTCGTTGATCGCGGTGCGGTGGAGATAGCAGCCGGGAAGCAGTTCCTGGTTGAGCTTTATCATCTCGCCGGTAGAGCATGCCTCGGCACGAAGAGCCTCTGCCTGCTCCTCGCTGCCGTCTATCCAGACGATCTTGTCCGGACGGGTCATGTCCGCCATTTCCTTGATCCAATCAAGGATGTACTTGTTGTTGGTCATTATTTTTCTCCTTTGAAATGTGATCGTTACTTTTTTAACAGGCTGTTTCGCCATGAGATCATTCTCGCTTATATTTTACAACAGATCGCGCTTTTTTTCAAGCGGATTTTCAAATGTTACAGTTTATTAACAGACAATGGCGAATATATTTTTGAAGATATACAAAATGCACACAAAATGCTCGCCGCGGGGGCTTGAAAATTATGCTGATTAATTGTATAATATTATATCATGTTAACAAGGAGTTTCGTCATGTTTGAAGAAAAGTATGTCGATCACCGCAGGGTGTATGTTTTTAAGCCCACGCGGAGACTCAAAAACGTGCTGGGGTTTCTCGGGCGTTTCTTTTCGCGGCGCAATCTTGTCGCCGCATTCAGAGCCGTGACTCGCGGCTTTGGCGAATATCTCCCGTTTTTTGCGTCATGCTTTTTGGTGCAACTTATCTTTTGGTCCGGCATGATCTACTCCGATGTTAAACTGCAGAGTGCCAAGGATGAGGCTTACGCTTCGGCAGATTGTCATGTGATAGTCGACGGCTTGAACGGCGACGAGCGTGCGGCTGTCGAAAACGGGAGACTTTGGATCTCAAGTCAACTCTCGCCCTCCGATCGTATGTATGAATCGTATTATTTCGAGGAATACACGACGGCGGTGGGGGAGAAGAAATATGAGATGCACATCATTTTGGATGTTGACTCACGCGAACGCGCCGATGACTTTATCAGCTATTATCAAGTGCGCGGAGCCGACACGCATACTTATTATACCGAGCGTATAACGCTCATTGAAGATGCCGAAAGCGCCGACCGCGTCGGACGTGCCGCCTTTTTCCTGCTGGCTCTTGCGTTTGCCTCGGGGGCGCTTACGATACTCTTTAATATTCGTACCAATCATTACAAGTTCAGATACGGTATATACATGTCCTTCGGAGCCGGTTTTGAGAAGCTGTTTGAAACGGCGTCGTGGGAGCTGTTCATGATATCGATCTTTACCTTTATCCCCGCGGGGCTCGTCGGCGTCGGCGCGACGGCGTTGATATATCCGAAGCGTGCCGGTGCGCTTCCTTGGCGTTTGTCCGATCTGTGGCTTGCTATTCTTTTTGACCTTTGCATGGTATTTGCCGCGACCGCGCTGCCGATATTCCTTCTTTCGAATAAAACGCCGGTCAGCCTTTTGAGTGCCGAGGATAACTCAAATCTTGTGTCTTCTCCGCGTCGTTCGGCATACATATTCGGCAAGCGCTTCCCCGTGGCGTACGAGCTTTACGGAATGCTGCGATTCCGCAAATATTTTGCGGGTCTGCTTGTGGGAGCGATTTCCTTTTCGACGGTGTTTTTGTGCGGTATATTCCTTTCCGATCGTCGCGAGGATATCGATTCCGCGCCCACCGCACAGTTTTACGTAGCTGTAAGCGGTGGGATAGATGATGCGGATCTTTCGCTTGCGGCAGAAACGGATAATGTGGACTATATTATGTGGGATGTGAGTGAATATGTTTCCGCGGAGCGCGGGCATGTGGTCCTTACAAACGCCGAATCGGGAAGCCGAGATTACAACACCGCCCGTGCCGCGGACGGCGAAAGCATCGCGACAAACAGCGCCAAATATCGCTGTATTGACGAAACGCTGATCGATACGGTGGTGTCGACCGGCGCGTGGAAGGTCGAGGGAGACCTCGGTTCTGTCCTGGATGACAAATATACCGTAGCCGTGAGTGAATATATTTACAACGGACGAGAGCTGAACTTCAAGGTGGGCGATAAAATAACCGCGGCTGTCTTCAAAAGCAAAAACGCACCGATTGACAATGCATTGAGTGATGCAAGGCTTATACTTGAGCAGGAGATCAAATACGGCAATTTTGAGTATATCGAGCTTACGGTAGGCGCGGTGATAGATACCGGAACGGCGGAGGATGCGTTTACGATAGGTGTATGCTCCGAGCTCTATACCGAGCTGACCGGCAAGACCCCCGCGGTGACGAGTGTTTCGGTATATCTCTCGGACGGCTTGGATGCGGCGACCGCCGACAGCGTGTTCGAAGATCTGCGTCGGGTGTTCTCGTATTATTCCGGGTATACCATATCCGACAACAACGCGGATACGCTTGCACGTCTGCGCGAACGAACGAATATTCGCGGTGTGACGCTTTTGTGTCTTGCCGCGGTGCTTATGCTGTCGCCGCTCGTGTGGTTCTTTTCTCAATCGATGTTCTTCTCGAAAAGACGCGGAGAACTTTACATGCTCGGTGCTTTCGGCGCATCGGATTCGGATATACGCTCGCTGCATCTTTTCTCGGGAGGGGCGACCGCTGCCGCGGCATTTGCCGTCAGCATATTGCTCGGCGGTGCGACCGGGTATGCCTTGTTTTGGCTGCTTGACGGATTATTGCCGAAATACGGCTTTACCGAGGCAGTGCGGCATGATTTCGGTCTGTCGATAACCGCCTGCGTGATATGCTTGTGTGTGTCGGCGGTATGCGGCTTTGCTTCCGCATATATGCCGTACAAAAAATTCATCTCGGAGCGCGACCGCATAGCGCGGACTCATCTCGGTGAGTGAGCTCAAAGCAGCGTGAAGGTTCGGGGATCCGAAACCGTGGAAAATCCGTTTCACGCATAAACATAAATAATTTGTGCCGCCGCTGCGGCGGCGGAGTGGAGATCGATATGGAACAAGAAAAAAGAAAGATATTGGAAGCCCGCGATGTGATAAAGCAGTATCGTCAATACGACACGGTGGTCACGGCGGTAGATCGTGCAACATTTGATGTTCGAGAAGGCGAATTTGTGGCGATAATAGGAACATCCGGCTCGGGCAAAAGCACCCTTTTGCACATACTTGCGGGGCTTGATCGTCCGAATTCCGGCAAGATAGTGCTTCGCGGCAACGATATAACCGCCATGTCTGCGGACGAGCTTGCGAAGTTCCGCGGTAACTATATAGGAATGGTCTTTCAAAATCACAATCTGATATCTCAATTTACCGCGCTTGAAAACATACTCATTCCGACGCTTATGTGCAACAAGGATGACCTGAGCTATGAGGAGCATCTGAAAAAGCTGGTGGCGACGCTTGACATCGGGGACAGACTGCATCATCTGCCGAGCGAGCTTTCCGGCGGTCAGCAACAGCGCGTCTCAATTGCGCGTGCGCTGATAAATCGTCCGCAGGTGGTGTTTGCGGATGAGCCCACCGGCAATCTGGACCGCAAAAACGCCGACGAGGTGCTTGAACTGCTTCTGCGCACCAAAGAGGTCATGAATCAAACGTTGATAATGGTAACACACGATATGACCATAGCCGCGCGAGCGGATCGCATTTTTTCGATGGAAAACGGTCATCTTGAGCCATATCATTCAAGATGACGGCATTTTTTCGGTGCATTCGGAGAAAAAACGAATTTGATGTAGACAATCGGGCAAAAATGTGATAAAATAAAATCGAAATAATTTTTCAGCGCTTTATTACACTATTAATAATACTGCAAGAGGTCAGCATGGATCACAAACGTTTAGCCGAATTGCTTTTTCCGGATGTAACAATGACGCCGGAGGAGCTTGAAGAAAAATACCCGCCGCGAGCTCTGCCCGAAGGGGCAAAGGTCACGCGCTTCGCGCCGAGTCCCACGGGCTTTGTGCATATAGGAGGAGTCTACCAGACAATGGTCGGTGAGCGCTTGGCTCACCAATCGGGAGGCGTTTTTTATCTCCGCATTGAGGACACCGATGCAAAACGAGAGGTTCCGGGAGCTGCCGAAGGACTCATAAACACCCTGGCTCGCTACGGCATCCGCTTTGACGAGGGGGCTGCCATAGGCGAGAACGGCGATATTGTCGATAGGGGAGAGTACGGTCCGTACAAGCAGAGCCTGCGCGGCGACATATATCATGTATATGCCAAAAAGCTGGTCGAGGAGGGCAAGGCTTATCCTTGCTTTACGACCGACGAGGAGCTTTCGGCGCTTGATGCCATAGACAAAAAAGCGGAGGTGAAGTCCCGCGAATGGACGCCCGAGCTTGAAGCCGAGCAAAAGGCGGCAATGAGGTGCAGACGTGTGTTCACCTTTGAGGATGTCGAGCGCAATCTTGCCGAGGGCAATAGATTCGTTTTGCGCATACTTGCGGACGGCGACCCCGAAAAGAAGACTCCGTTTACCGATCTGATAAAGGGCAAGCTTGAGATCCCCGAAAATGACGAGGATTTCGTGCTGCTCAAGAGCGACGGTATCCCCACATATCATTTTGCTCATGCCGTGGACGATCACTTGATGTGCACCACGCACGTTATACGCGGTGAGGAATGGCTGCCGAGCGTTGCAAAGCATATTCAGCTTTTCCGATATCTCGGATTCAAGCTTCCGAAATATCTGCACACCGCGCAGATAATGCGCCTTGACGAAAACGGAAACAAAAAGAAGTTCTCAAAGCGTGACCTTGGCGCAAATATGAACGATTACGAGCGGGACGGCTATGCTCCCGCGGCGGTATCGGAATATCTTTTGACCGTTCTGAATTCCAATTTTGAAGAATGGAGAATGCAGAATCCCGACAAGCCCTTTACCGATTTTAAATTCGATATTAAAAAGATGTGCGCATCCGGCTGTCTTTTCGACCGCGCCAAGATCGAGGACGTTTCCAAAAATGTGGTATCGCACATGAGCGCAGAGGATGTTTATGCGCAGCTTTCGGCGTGGGCAAAGGAGTATGATGCCGAATTTTTTGCTTTGCTGGATCGTGATCCCGAATATGCCGAGGCTATCCTTTCGATAGGCCGCGGCGGCAAAAAGCCGCGCAAGGACTACGGCCTTTGGAGCGAGGTCAAGAGCTTTGTGAGCTTTTTCTATGACGAGCTCTTTGTGCGCGAGGATGAGATCCCCGAAAAATTCGATCGCGCGGACGTCAAAAAGGCACTTGCGGCGTTTGCGGAAACCTTGGATATGAACGATGATTCGAACGCATGGTTCGATAAGATAAAGGCGATAGCGTCCGAAATGGGGTATGCTGTCGATATGCGCGCCTACAAGGCGGATCCCGCGGCGTTCCGCGGCAGTGTTGCCGACGTCAGCATGTTCATACGTGTTGCCGTGACCGGACGCATGAACTCCCCCGATCTTTACACCGTTATCCACCTGATCGGTCGCGAACGCACCGTCTCTCGTGTGCGTGAGCTGTGCGCGGCGCTGTGACGATGATCCGAAATTATCACTTGAAAGGTATTTTCTGATATGGAAAACAAGGAAGATATAACAGTTGAAGCCGAAAAAGAGATAAACGGCAACTTTATACATGATATCATTGACGAAGATCTTCGTCAAGACCCCGAGCTCAAGATACACACCCGCTTTCCGCCCGAGCCCAACGGATACCTGCATATAGGCTCAGCCAAGGCGATACGCATCAATTGGCAGATAGCGAAAAAATATCACGGGCTTTTTAACCTGCGCTATGATGACACCAACCCCGTACGAGAAGGGGATGAGTATGTAAAATCGATATACGAGGATCTTTGCTGGCTGGGCTGTGAGCCCACGGGCGGCATATATTACGGTTCGGACTATTTTGATAAATGCTATGAATTTGCCGTTAAGCTGATTCGCGACGGCAAGGCATATGTCGATGACCTGAGCGCAGAGCAGATGCGCGAATACCGCGGCACTCTGACCGAACCCGGACGCGAATCTCCTTATCGCAACAGATCGGTTGAGGAGAACCTTGAACTTTTCGAACGCATGAAGAGCGGTGAGTTCCCGGACGGTTCTCATACTTTGCGAGCCAAGATCGATATGGCGTCCCCGAACATGAATATGCGCGATCCCGCGATATATCGCATACTTCACACCGACCATCACCGCCAGGGCGATAAATGGTGCATATATCCATTGTATGATTTTGCGCATCCGCTTCAGGATGCACTGGAAGGAATAACGCACTCCTGCTGTTCGATAGAATTTGAGAACCATCGCCCGCTTTACGAGTGGGTGGTAGATAATGTCGGCGGCTTCGATCCCGTGCCCAAGCAGCGCGAATTTGCGCGTCTTAATGTCACCCACACCGTAATGAGCAAGAGATATCTGCGTCAGCTCGTCGAGACGGGGCTGGTCGACGGATGGGATGATCCGCGCATGCCCACTCTTTGCGGTCTGCGTCGCCGCGGTTATACTCCGGAGGCGATATTCGATTTTGTCGACCGCGCGGGTGTATCAAAGGCATACAGCGTGGTTGATATAGAGTTGCTTGAGCACTGCATACGCGAGGAGTTGAATCGCACCGCGCCGCGTCGCATTGCCGTGATGAAACCGATAAAGCTGATCGTGGACAATTATCCGGAGGACAAGGTTGAATATTTCGAACTGCCCAACAATCCGCAGGATCCCGAAGCGGGCACGAGAAAGCTTCCGTTTACACGCGAGCTTTATATCGACGCCGACGATTTTGCCGAGGTGCCGCCGCCGAAGTTCTTCAGAATGAAGCCGGACGGAGAGGTCAGACTCATGGGTGCTTATATCGTCAAGTGTGTATCGGTAGAGCATGCCGAGGACGGCAGTGTGTCCGCAGTGCATTGCACCGCCGATCTTGAGGCGGGCAACGGCAACCCCACCGATGGCAGAAAAATCAAAGGAACGATCCATTGGCTTTCCTCGGTCGAGGCTCGCCGAGCCGATGTGATGCTGTACGATTATCTTTTCACACTTGAAAATATCGACGATATGCCGGAGGGCAAGACCTACGGCGATTACCTCAATCCCGATTCGGCGATCAAGCTTGAGGGTGCGTTGGTCGAGTCCGCGCTTGCCGACGCCGCGCCGGGCGAGAGATTCCAGTTCGTTCGAAACGGATATTATGTAAAGGATACCAAAAATCCCGGGACATTCAACCGCATCGTGGGACTTAAAGACAGCTTCCCGAAAAAGCAATGAACTACGAGCTGACGCCGGGTACATTGGCGGCACTTGTGTTGTGTGCCTATCTCGCGGTAATATCGATCATTTCCGTTATCGTTACGATATATGATAAATGGGCGGCAAAACGCCGCCCGAAGAAAAGAATACGCGAAAGCTCACTTTTGGCACTGGCGCTTGTCGGCGGTTCGGTCGCAATGCTTGCAACCATGTTAATTATCCGCCACAAAACGCGACACGTCAAATTTATGCTGGGGCTTCCCATTGTCATAGCCGTACAGCTGGCTGCGGCATATTTTATCATTAATTTTTTATTGTATTGATCGCCTTGAGCTCGCCGGACTCAGCTCCGGCGGCTCTTTTGGTTTTTCGAATTTCGAAAAAAATAAAAAATATTCCGAAAAAATGCAACCTACTCAAAAAAACGCTGTGTATAAGAGTAGGAACGCAGCGATATGAGGTGACTCCATGAACGATGAACAGATAGTTGGGCTGTACCTTGAACGAGACGAGCGGGCTATTGCCGAATCGGAAAAGAAGTACGGTGCGTACTGTATGAAGATCGCCATGAATATTCTCTCAAGCGAGCTTGACAGCGAAGAATGCGTGAATGACACCTGGCTCAGGGCATGGCGCTCAATTCCGCCGCAAGAACCGACAAACCTCGCGACGTACCTCGGCAAGATCACAAGAAATCTCTCCATCAACCGTTTTAAGATGAAATATGCCGAAAAACGGGCGATAAATGAGTTCACCGTATCTCTTGATGAACTTGACGAATGCGTTCCGGGAGGTGAAGCAGTGGAAAACGAAGAGCGGATAGGGCAGATCAGAGACAGCATAAACGATTTTTTGCACAGTCAAAAGGAGCTTGACAGAAAAGTGTTTGTTTGCAGATACTTTTACTGCGACCCGGTGGCGGAGATCGCGAAGCGGTTCGAAATAAGCGAAAGCCGCGTTAAGTCTCTTTTGTTCCGCATGCGCTCGAGACTCAAGGCACACCTTGAGGCGGACGGAATAGCCATATAAGAAAGGAAGGCGCGTAAATGAAAAATGAATTATTGATGCGGGCTATCGGTGAGATCGACGATGAATTTCTCGAAGAAGCGCGAAAGCCTCTCTCCGACAGCCGCCGTGCTTTTTCGGTCGCTATGCGCTATCTTGCCGCCGCGGCATGCTTTGTTGTCGTGTTCTCCACGCTGCTTATTGCTGCAACGCAAGGCGGCGTTGATATGACCGTAAGCGTAAACGGTGCTGTTGCCGTGGGTGAGAAGATATCCGAAAAGCCGATCGAGGTACCGCTCATCTCGGCATATACGCCGCGGCAGACGGGAGGCACCGAGATCCCTTTGCGGATTTCAGTTGCCAAGGGAACGGTCACGGCAGAGGCGTCCGAGGGCTCAACATTCATTGACATGAACGGCAATGAATGCACATCGCTCAAGCTTTCGAAGGATGCCGACATAGCTTGGTGTATCGACACCGCCGAGCGTTATTCTTTTGAAATAACGCTCACGACAAAAAAACAAACGATAAGGCTTGTCGCGGAGATAGATGACAACGCAAACGCGCTTATCGTTACCGCAAAAGCGGACTGAAAAGATCAAGGGCGAAAAACACAAACGCCCGCCACGAAAGGAAAAAAGAAAAAATGAAGAAAACACTCTCGATCATTCTCGCGCTTATCATGATGCTCTCAACGCTCGCTCTTGTTGCATGTGACAATAACGATGACAACAACGGCGATAATACCACGACCAATGCCTCCGATGTTTTGGACGGTCCCGAAAACACGGGTAACACCGAGACCACCGGCGCAACCGAGACCACCACTCCCGAAACGGAAGCTAACAAGTCCGCATATGAATCCGCCACCGATCTCTACAACAAGGTCTGGGCTGCTTACGGCGAGGACAATAAGTTCCCGTGCGCGGGCGGTGACGTTGCTCACGAGAATATGGAGGGTCCCGGCGCATACACTTTCGAAAATATTTATGATGCGGGCGAGCTTATTTTCTCGGCAGACGACCTTGCGGTATCCTTCAAGTCCATGAGCCTTTTGACCGACGAGCTTTTCGATATGATAGACTC
Organism: uncultured Ruminococcus sp.; assembly: GCA_964590755.1. Classification (GTDB taxonomy): domain Bacteria; phylum Bacillota; class Clostridia; order Oscillospirales; family CAG-272; genus CAG-390. The sequence goes on from CAZPYK010000004.1 coordinate 19,488, forward strand.
TACCGATGTTGCATCTCTCATGCACATGATGAACAGAAACACCTTCTGCTCGGTCGTTGTTAAGCTGAAGGATGCTTCCAAGGCGAATGACTTTGCCGAGGCTTACAAGACTGCCGTTCAGGGTCAGCGCTGGATGTGCGGTTTCCCCGATAAGGTGGTCGTCATATCGGTCGACAATTATCTTGTACTTGCATACGGTCATGAGGGCAACATCAACAACCTCAGTGCCGCGTGCTCCGCGGTCGATTCAAGCACAAAGGTGCTTGTCGACGCTCCCGCAGAGGCTTGATTCCGCTTTGACCGTCTTTGGGGTCGCGCGCTTGCGCCCGACCCCTATAATTATGCCGCAGAGCGGTAGAGACCAATGAAAAAAGTGTTGCTAAAATGACTCTGCGAAACGCAAAAAAAGAATAATAGGTATTATAAAATGTTATTTTCAAGCATACCGTTTTTGTTTTACTTTTTGCCCTGCGTGATACTTTTGTATATAATAGCACCCAAGTGCCTCAAAAATGTCGTCCTGCTGCTTTCAAGCCTTGTTTTTTACGCATGGGGCGATCTGAGGTATGTGATATGGATGGTTCTGTCAATCGCGCTCGGCTATGTTTTCGGCTTGCTCATCGAGCATTTCCGATTGAAAGAGAATAAAAAGCTGAGCCGGCTTTTTGTAATTCTTTCGGTAACCTGCAGCCTTTTGATGCTCGGATACTTCAAATATGTTGATTTCTTTATATCTAATTTCAACGCGGTGACGGGACTTTCGGTTCCTCTGCTCAAGATCGCCTTGCCGATAGGTATAAGCTTCTACACCTTCCAGATCCTCAGCTATACGGTCGACGTATACCGCGGCGATGTTGCGGCTCAAAAGAATCCAATAGATCTCGCCGCATATGTTGCGCTCTTTCCGCAGCTGATAGCCGGACCGATAGTGCGCTATTCCGACGTTGCCGATCAACTGAAAACGCGCACGCATACATTTGAAAAGACAGCGCAGGGTATCAAACGCTTTTTGATCGGTTTGGGCAAAAAGATAATCATTGCCGATACGCTCGTCGCGCTCTGCAACACCTTCCGCGATTCCGACGATAAATCGCTTCTCTTTTTCTGGCTGTATGCAATAGCCTATTCGTTGCATCTTTATTTTGACTTTTCCGGTTACAGCGATATGGCAATAGGGCTCGGCAAGGTCTTCGGCTTTGATTTCCTCGAAAACTTTAATTATCCGTTCATTTCCGCAAGCGTCACCGAATTCTGGCGCCGTTGGCATATGTCGCTCGGCTCATGGTTCCGTGATTATGTTTATATACCGCTGGGCGGAAACCGCGTCAGCCGTGCGCGTCACCTGTTTAATATCTTTGTGGTATGGATGCTTACCGGTTTTTGGCACGGTGCCGCATGGAACTTTATAGCATGGGGACTCTTTTTTGCCGTGTTGCTGATAATCGAAAAGGTCTGGCTCTTGCAATATCTTAAAAAGAGCCGTGTGCTCAGCCATGTATATCTGCTGGTCTTGATAGTGATAAGCTTTGTCATCTTCGATGCGTCAAGCATGGGGCAGGCGTTCTCATACATCGGCGCGATGTTCGGCGCCGGCGGATATCCTCTCATTTCCGAAGAATTGATTTATTGTCTGCGCAGCTACGGTGTTGTGCTCATACTTGCCGCCATCGGTGCCACTCCGTTGCCCAAACTTGCTGGGAATCGCCTCGTCGGAACCAAGGCAGGCTCGGTTATAGCGACATATGCGGAGCCCATAGCGCTTGTGTCACTTCTTGTCGTATGCACCGCATATCTTGTCAGCGGTTCGTTCAGCCCGTTCCTGTATTTCAGATTCTAAGAAGGTGAGTCAAATGAAAAAATATAAAAATATCATTTGCGTTCTGCTGGTCGTTTTGGTGTTTGCCGGAATGACTGTCGCGGTGTGGGCGTCCCCCGCGAGCGACTATTCGGATGACGAGCGTCGGCCTCTTGCTCAATTTCCCGAGCTCTCGATCAAAACACTGCTTGACGGAAGCTTTATGGAAGACTTCAACAAGTATACGCAGGATCAGTTTCCGCTTCGCGGGAGCATGCTCGATATTAAGACCATTGTGACGCAATATGTGCTTGGTCAGCTTGATGAAAACAATGTGTATATCAAGGACGGCTATGCCACCAAGATGGAATACCCCTTGAACGAGGAAAACATCGATTACGCCGCGAGTCGTTTTGAATATATCTACAATAAGTACTTGGCAAAGAAAAACACGAAGGTTTATCTCTCGGTGATTCCGGACAAGAGCTATTTCTTTGCGCAATCCGGCGGCTATTTCACCATGGATCATGAAAAGTTGATCGCGCTTTTGCGCGAAAAGACGGATGCCTTTGCCGATTATATAGATATAATCGGCACACTGGAGCTTACCGATTATTATAAGACCGATACTCACTGGCGGCAGGAAAAGTTGCCGGATACAGCGGCTGCACTTGCGGCGGGTATGGGTGTGACGCTGTCCGGCAAATATACCGAGCAAACGCTTGAATATCCGTTTTACGGTGTGCATTACAATCAGTCGGTCATTCCGCTGAAGGCGGAGACGATGTATTATCTCACAAATGACATTATCGACAGCATGAAGGTGTCGGTACCCGAGACCAAATGGACAGGCGGTGTCTATAACATGGACAAGGCGGCGGGCAAGGATCCTTATGAGATGTTTTTGTCCGGATCGGTCGGTATTGCGACGATAGAAAATCCCAATGCAACAGTCGAGCGCGAATTGATAGTATTTCGCGATTCCTTCGGAAGCAGTATAACTCCGTTGCTTGCCGAGGGATATTCAAAGGTGACTCTTGTGGATATTCGTTATATCATGACTGATAATCTCGGTTGGCTTGTCGATTTCGAAAACTGCGATGTGCTCTTCCTTTACAGCACCCTGGTGCTCAACAATGCCGACACACTGACTTGATATGTGTCGCGGGGCCGAGCCTACAGCTTGGTCGAATGTAATAATATTCTTCTGCGCACGCCTTTTTGAAGGCGTGCGCGGCTTTTTGTCATAAAAATCATAAAATATGCAAAAAGGTTTTGACAAATCGCCTCGGTTGGTGTATACTGATTATAATAAAGCTCAATGGGGGAGGAATTGATTTGAACGAGCAAAACATGACCGAGACGCGTCTCGGAGGACGCGTCGTTTTTGACGGAAGGATCATACGCGTGGAATGTGACGAGGTGCAATTGCCTAACGGTGCGGCGGCGTCGCGCGAGGTGGTGAGGCATCCGGGGGCGATATGCGTCGTGCCGCTGACCGATGCCGGCGAGGTATTGCTGGTGAAGCAATATCGGTATCCCGAGGCGCGGGTCATGACCGAGATACCCGCCGGAAAGCTTGAGGCAGAGGAGCATTCACCCGAATGCTTTGAGGCGGCGGCAAGGCGAGAGCTTCGCGAGGAGACCGGTGCGGAATGCGGACGATTGACCTTTATAGGTGACTTTTATTCCTCGCCGGCGATACTTGACGAGGTGATACACATGTATCTTGCCGAGGAGCTTCGCATCGGCGAGGCATCACCGGATGAAGATGAATTTTTAAAGCCGGTCGCCATTCCGCTCGATACTCTTTGCGACATGATAGTGCGCGGCGAGATCGAGGACGGCAAGACTCAAGCGGCTGTACTTAAAGCAAAATATATTATAAGCCGACGAACGGCTGAAGCGAGGTTGACATGAAGCTTAATGTTAAACGCACCGTTTGCGTGGGATTTGCTTTTTTTCTGATATGTGCCTTTTGGCAGGCATATGATACGATAATTCCGAAGATATTGACCGATCGCTTTGGCATGTCGCAGAGCGTTTCCGGTTTTATTATGGCTCTGGATAATATTTTTGCGCTCTTTATGCTCCCTCTTTTCGGAGTCCTGTCGGACAAATGCCGCTCGCGGCTCGGCAGACGCACGCCGTTCATCCTTTGCGGTACGCTTGCGGCGGCGGTGGCGCTTGTCGGGCTTTCGGCGGTGGCGGGAGCGCAGTTGGAAAGGATATCCGATGTCACAGACCTTGAAAGCGTTACGGCAAGATATTTGATCTACGACGCCAAAAAGGACGAAGAGCTGGTCACTCCGGACGGGGAGGTGTACACGCTTGCCGGCAGGTTCACGCGCGAGGAATTTGCCGCAGTTCCGTCGACCGTGGATGTCGAATCGGACAAGTCACCTGCGGAGTATACCGCATATGTCGTTCCCGCGCGTCAGGCATACATCAAGACCGAGGTGACCGCAAAAAATCGCGGTCTGCTTGCCGCATTCATCGCGGTCTTGCTTTTGCTGTTGATCTCGATGGCTACCTTCCGCACGCCGGCGGTAGCTTTGATGCCGGATGTGACGCCCAAGCCGCTGCGTTCAAAGGGAAATGCGATAATCAATCTTATGGGAACGATCGGCGGCAGTCTGATATTGGGGTTGGGAATACTGCTCGGAACCGGTAAGGTCACAAATACGTTTATGAGCTACACTCCCTATTTTCTGATCGTCGCCGGGCTCATGCTCTTCTGTCTTTGCGCATTTATGGCGACCGTGCGCGAGCCGCGCTTGGTAAAGCTGATGGAAGAGGAGAGCCGCGAGAGCGGTATGGCTGTCGATGACACGGATGAGTCGGAGCAAAACGGCGGCGCGGAGGGGAAGGGGAAGCTCTCTCGCGGAGAGTTTGTCTCGCTCATACTGATCCTTGCCTCGGTGGTGCTTTGGTATTTCGGATACAATGCGGTCACGAGCAAATATTCGGTATATGCCGGAAATGTTCTTAATCTGGATTACAACAGCACACTGCTTGTCGCGAACATCGCGGCGCTCATCTCGTTTATACCTGTCGGTGCGATATCCTCCCGTTTCGGACGCAAAAAGACGATAATCGCCGGTGTCATAATGCTCGGCTCGGCATTCGCGGTGGCGGCATTCCTCGACAACGGTACTCCGCTTCCCGTCATGATGGTGATATTCTCGCTTGCGGGCATCGGATGGGCAACGATAAATGTGAATTCCTTCCCCATGGTGGTGGAATTGGCTCGCGGCGGAAACGTCGGGAAATATACCGGCTTTTATTACACCGCAAGCATGGCGGCGCAAACACTGACGCCTGTCATTTCCGGATTTATGATGGATAAGCTCGGCATGAAGGTGCTCTTTCCGTATGCGGCGATATGCGTGGGGTTGGCGCTGATCACGATGATATTTGTTCGGCACGGTGATTCGAAGCCGATAAAAAAGAGTGCACTCGAGGCGCTTGGGGAAGGAGAAGACTGATGATCATATTGTTTATAATAATAATTGCATTGCTGCTTGCGGGACTTTATCTGTTTGCCGTAATGCCTCGCCGCGAGGCAAAGACCTCACTTGAGCCTCTCAAGACCGATTATGCGCACCGTGGGCTGTGGGATGAGGATATGGCGGAGAACACCATGCCGGCATTTATGGCGGCATCCCGCGCGGGATACGGTATCGAGCTGGATATTCGGCTTTCGTCGGACGGTGAGATAATGGTGTTTCATGACGATACGCTGGATCGCCTTTGCGGACGTCCCGAAAGATTTGAGGAGCTGTCGGCTTCCGAGCTCAGTTGGGTCGGTATCACCGGAAGTTGCGACCGCATCCCTCGCTTTGAGGATGTTTTGTCGCGGGTGGACGAGGCGACGCCGTTGCTTATCGAACTTAAGGGGTATGATGTGTCGCTGTGCGAGAAAGCGGCGACACTGCTTGACGGCTACAACGGCTATTATTGCGTGGAGTCCTTCAATCCGCTTTTGTTGAATTGGTTCAGAAAGAACCGCCCGAGAGTGGTGCGAGGACAGCTGACGGCGAATCTGTTTAAAGTCAACAAGCACGGCAACTTTTTTGCAAATCTTATCGCGACCCCGATGCTTTTGAACTTTCTGTCTCGCCCGGATTTTATCGCCAGCGACATAGGTTGGCGAAGCAGTCTGCCGGTCAAGCTGTGTACGAGGCTGTTTCACGCGCCGCTGTTCTTGTGGACGATAGACAGCCGGGAGAAGTATTCCGAGGCAGCGGATGCCGAGGCGAGGATATTTGAAGGAATACGACCGCGCGAGCTGTGACAGAGTGGAAACCCGGGGTATTCAAATCCGATCGCGACCGATGTGCGGCGCGGTGTGATTCGCGGCGGCTCGATGTGAGCCGATGCTCCAAAGGAACGCGAGGTTAAGTACGTAAAAATAACAAAATATCGGTTTGAGAAGCACCTGTGACGAAAAGAAAAAATGCTCAAATACATCATAGAACAAAAATGTAATTAAGTGTAAGCAAATACATTATAAAGGGGGCAAAAGCGCGTTTCGGGCGTGATTTGCCTCCGATTTTTATCATTGTCGCAAAATTTGTGCAAATTGTACACTCAAATATTTTTTGATGCCCAAAAACGGCTGTATCGCAGTATGATTGCTCGACGCAACGGTTGCAATCGCAACCGTGCGTCGATGTCTGTGTAAATTTTATTTACCCACGCGTGCGGCGACACAAAACTTTCATAAAAACAGCGCAAAATAAAAAAGATGCAACGCTTTTCGGCTTCGGAATTGTGGCAAAAAGGTAAAAATAATTTACCTGCCGTCAAAATGATGAACACGTGTGTAGAATTTGTGAAAAACATCCATGCATGCGTTCACTTGACCGTCAGCTTCGACGGAGATCGATGTAGGCTTGAGTCGACTTAGGGTGGGCACAAAATTTACAAACTCGTGCTTGACACTTTTTAATGTTTATGTTATTATAGCTACATAATTAAGGCAACAGCCCTTAAGATATCAAATCGTGCCGGTCTTTTTCGAGGTTTCAACGAGGAGGCGGGTGCGTTATTGCTGTCTTTTTGAGCCGAAGTGCCTTGGTTTGTCGTGCAAGCGTCTTTTGCAAACTGCAATTTAAATGCAAGCTGCAAGCTGCGAGCTCCCATCCGGCGACGGTGAGCGGCAGATAACGACGTCTTTCGCATATACCGCCGGTGCGACGTGCTTTCCGCGCATGTTGCGCTCGGTCGGACACAGGATCTGAATCGGCGGCGCCGTTTTCGGCATCATTCGCTCGCGGAGACTTTCTCTTCGTGCGGATGAGCCATGTGCATTTTGCACCAAACGGAACCTCCCGCTTACGTCTGCGGTTTGAGGCTTTTGCGGTCGCTGCGGTCGGTTGCATTGTGTATGCATCGTTTTTCGTTCGGATATTTGCGCTTTTTTCTCAGCTCTGCTTGCGGGGGCTCAAAAAACGCCGAATCGTGCGAAGACCGTGCATCGCGTGGCGGCTGTTCCGACAGCTTTTGCATCAAAAGCACAAAAAGCATTAAACGCAAGTCGGCTGTGAGGTGCTCCGGGCACCGTTCGCTGCCGCCGCAAAGGTCTTAAGCCGCCGTCGATCCTGTGATGGCGCATTCTCGCGGAAGCATCAACCTGCGTGTCGGTTCCCCCGCCGCAGGAAAAACGATCAGGAGGGAAACAATTCAAGATGAAGAGAAGAACGAAATTTACCAAGCTGACAGCCATCGTGCTGTCGATAATGTTCGTTCTGGGCAGTCTTTCGACTGCGGCATTTGCCGCCGACGCCGGCTCGACGAGCGCATCCACATCGGTGACCGATAAGACGCTTGACGATGTTAAAAGATTGCTGAACGCTTTAAGTTATGACGAGTATGCCGAAAAGTATTCCGACAGCGATAAATATCCGGTCGGAAACAAGGAGATCGTCATAAACGGTCTTGATTACGACAAGACCGCCACAAACGCAGAGGTCTCGACCGAGACTTATGACGGTATAGAAGCGCTTTACACACCCGATCTGGGGTCTGTGGTATATCGCTTCAGTGTCCCCAAAACAGCCAAATACGGCATTTCGATCGAGTATTACCCGGTGAAGGGTAAAGAGACGTCGATACAGAGAACCTTCCTTATTAATGATAAGGTCCCCTTCTCGGAGGCGTACTACATTACCTTCAGCAAGGTCTACACCACCGTGTATGACGAAGAAGCCTCTGCCGGTATGAGCGAGAGCGAGATCGCAAGCGGCGAGAAGCGCCCGTTCAAGACGGATATCGACAACAACGAGCTGAGAGCCGAGATCGTACAGACGCCCGAATGGCGCACGTACGAGCTTCGCGACGTGGACGGCTTTTACACCGATCCCTTTGAGTTCGTTTTCACCGAGGGCGAGAACACCATAACGCTTGAAGCGGTAAACGAGCCGATGGCTATCAAGTCCATCACTCTCTTCCCGGTAGAGGAGACAATTTCCTACGCCGACTATCTCAAGCAGTGCGAAGGTCAGCCCAAGGGACAGGATGTCGTAAAGCTTGAGGCGGAGTTCCCCTATCAGACATCGTCCAAGACGATATACCCCATAGAGGATCGCACCTCCGCGGTGACCAGCCCCTCCGACACGTCTCGCACACTTCTCAACACCATAGGCGGAGATAAGTGGCAGACCTCGGGTCAGTGGGTCAGATACAAATTCACCGTTAACGACAGCGGTATGTATTCCATCGTGACTCGCTTTATGCAGAACATAAACGACGGTATGTATTCCTCGCGTATCCTTTCGGTATACAGTGGCGAGGGTGTATCCGAGGGCGAGCTGGGATATTACAACGGCGTTCCCTTTAAAGAGGCGAACGAGCTGAGATTCAATTACGACACCGAATGGCAGACCGAGGCGTTGCGCTTCGGCACATACGGCGAGAACTCCAAGGGTCAGCAGGAGATAATGTACACCGACATCCAGATGTATTTCAAGGAGGGCGTTGAGTACGTTATCGAGCTTGAGGCGTCTTTGGGTACCATGGGCGACATTGTTCGTCGTGTAAATGAGTCGCTTGACAATATCAACGAAGCCTACCTTTCAATTATGAAGCTGACCGGCGCGTCTCCCGACGCCGACCGTGACTACAACTTCCTTGAGATCATGCCCGAGACCGTGGCACGTATCATTCTTGAATCCCGCTCTCTTACCAAGGTCGCCACCGAGCTGACCAACCTTGCGGGCGTCAAGAGCTCGAACGTTGCGACGCTTGAGCGTGTGGCGTGGATCCTTGCCCGTATGGGAAGTGACCCCGAGGATGAGATCGCAAAGAACCTTTCCGAGCTGAAGAGCTATATCGGCTCTCTCGGTACATGGCTCAACGACGCCAAGACCCAGCCGTTGAAGCTTGATGCTATCTATATTCAAAGCGTAGATGCCGAGCGTCCCGCCGCGAAGGCAGGTTTCTTCAAATCCTTCTGGCATGAGATTTCCAGCTTTATTCAGAGCTTCTTGCGTAACTACAACAGCATGGGCTCGATGGTTGAAAACAACGAGGATGCGGTTGAGGTTTGGCTCGCAAAGGGCCGTGACCAGTCTCAGGTCATTCGTAATCTTATAAACAACGACTTCACTCCCGAGACGGGGATCGCCGTAGACCTTAAGCTGGTCGCGGGCGGCACGCTGCTCCCCTCCATACTTGCGGGCATGGGACCGAATGTCTATATCGGTCTCGGTGACGATAACGTTATCAACTACGCTATCCGCGGAGCGCTGGAGGATGTCAGTGTGATGGATGGCTTTGACGAGGTGACCAACACCACGCAGGGCGACCCCAATCAGCAGTTCACACGCGCTGCCATATATGTTCTTGAGCTTGCCGATGCCGAGGGCGTGACGCACTGCTACGGACTTCCCGAGGAGCAGAACTTCCCGATGATGTTCGTGCGCACCGACATCCTTGCCGAGCTCAACATCGAGATCCCCAAGACATGGGAGGATGTGCTTGCCGCCGTTATTAAGCTGCAGCAGAACAACATGACCATTGCAATGAGCAATGACTACAAGATATTCCTTTATCAAATGGGCGGCACGCTCTTTGCCGACGAGGGCATGAGGATCAACCTTGATTCCAACCTGGCTCTTGACTCCTTTGAGCAGATGTGCAACCTCTTTAAGACATACTCCTTCCCCTACAAGTACGATTTTGCAAACCGTTTCCGTACGGGTGAGATGCCCATCGGTATCGCTTCCTATAACTCCACCTACAACCAGCTGGTCGTATTTGCCACCGAGCTGCGCGGTAAGTGGCAGTTCCTGCCGCTGCCCGGCTTTGAGCAGGATGACGGCACCATAAACAATGTGTCGGTCTCCTCGGTCAACGCCATCGTTATGATAACCGGCGCCGACGAGCAGACAAAGAAGGATGCATGGGAGTTTATGAAGTGGCACACCGGTGCACAGTGCCAGATCGACTACTCCAACGAAATGGTCGCCATCATGGGTGACTCCGCGAAATACGCGACCGCGAACGTTCAAGCGCTCGAATCGATGCCTTGGACCCGCGAGGAGTATGAGAATCTGAACGCGCAGTTCACCAACCTTGCCTCCATCCCGAACTACCCCGGTGCATATATCATCGGACGTTATACCAAGTTTGCTTTCCTTTCCGTTTATAATGATAACGCCGACGCGGTCACAGAGCTGTTGCGTTACATTACAACGATCAACAAGGAGATCACACGTAAGAGATCCGAGTTCGGACTTCCCACTCTTGAGATAGGTCAAACGCTTGCAAGCCTGCGCCGCGATCAGATAAACGAGGCTCTTGACGAGCTTGCGGACAGCACGAGCGCCGCGGCGTATTCGACGCAGATCGATGCCTTGAAGAAGGCAATGGATGATATTCCGACCTATTCCACCTATTGCGAGGACGAATATATAGATGCTCTGAGAGCTGCCGGAACGGCGCTTGGCGAGGCTGACTCCGCACTCTTTGCCGATATCGCAAAGAAGGTCGGCGAATGTGCCGATGCACTTAAGTCCTACCAGGCATCCTATCCTCAAAACTCCGGAACGACGATCTATTGATAACAGTTCCGCAAGACAAATCTAAGTAAGGAGAAAAAGCACATGTCTCAGAAAACAGCGCAGGCTGCAAAAGAAGCACCGAAGAAGGCTGTGGCGAGAAAAGATATGAGCCGCGCGGCATGGACGTGGAAAGAAATGAAGCGCAACTGGGCAGCATATGTAATGGTTGCTCCGTTCATGATCGTTTTCACGCTCTTCACCGTCGTACCGGTTCTGCTTTCGATCGTTGTAAGCTTTACCGACTTCAACATTTTGCAGATGCCGAACTTCGTGTTCTTCGATAACTACATTCGACTTTTCCTTGACGACGATATCTTCCTTCAGGCGTGCAAAAACACCTTTATATTCGCCGTTATAGTCGGTCCCGCCTCCTATCTTATGTCTCTGTTCGTTGCATGGTTCATCAACGAGCTTCCGCCTAAGATCCGCGCGATCGTCACACTGGTATTCTACGCTCCGTCCATTTCCGGCCAGGTATATCTTATTTGGGGTACTCTCTTCTCGGGAGACTCCTACGGCTGGGCGAACGCGGTGCTGCTCGACCTCGGTATAACCACCGAAGCGATCCAGTTCTTTGAAAACAAAAAGTACATCATGCCGCTGTGTATAGTGGTTGCACTTTGGACCTCGCTTGGCACCTCCTTCCTGTCCTTCATCGCAGGTCTTCAGGGCGTTGACCATTCGCTTTACGAGGCCGCGGCGGTGGATGGCATTCGTAACCGTTGGCAGGAGCTGTGGTATGTAACGCTTCCGTCAATGAAGCCGCAGTTGATGTTCGGCGCTATCATGTCGATAACCAACTCCTTCGGCTTCGGAAGCATAGTCGATGCACTTTGCGGAAACCCGTCGACAGACTATTGCGCGTGGACGATAGTGCATCACTTGAACGACTACGGCAGCTCTCGTTTTGAGACCGGCTATTCATCGGCAATAGCGGTGGTACTCTTCATTATAATGATAGGTGCCAACTCGTTGGTCAAGAAAATGATTTCAAAGGTGGGACAGTAAGATGGCAAGACTCAGAACAAGAAAACATAAAGTTGTCCTTAACCGATCTGTGGGAGGCGACCTCGGCATTACGATAATGCTGGCGATACTGGGTGTCTTCATGTTCCTGCCGATGTACTACGTTATCATCCAGTCCTTCAAGCCTCTTGACGAGCTGTGGATGTTCCCCCCGAAGTTCATCGTTATGAAGCCCACGCTTTCCAACTATAAGGATCTGTTCAATCTTATGAACGATTCATGGGTGCCCTTCTCGCGTTACATATTCAATACCGTGTTCGTATCGGTGATAGGAACGCTGGGTAACCTCTTCTTCGCCTCGCTTGCCGCTTATGCAATGGCAAAGATCCCTTTCCCGGGACACAAGGCGATGTTCAAATCGGTTCGTACCTCGCTTATGTTCCATAAGACGGTCACAGCCGTTACCAACTTCCTTACGATGAGTATCCTCGGTATGATCGATACCTACTGGGCAAAGATAGTCCCCGCATGGGGCGCAACGCTCGGTCTGTACCTGATGAAGCAGTTTATGGATACGCACGTAAACAACTCGGTGCTTGAGTCCGCGCGTCTTGACGGCGCAAGCGAATTCCGTTGCTTCTGGGTCATAGCAATGCCGATGGTCAAGCCCGCGTGGCTGACGCTTATCGTGTACTGCTTCCAGGATCTGTGGAACGCCGGATCTTCGATCTACATCCACTCCGAGCAGCTCAAATCTTTCAACTACGCCATTCAGCAGATCACTGCCGGTGGTATCAAGCGTGCGGGAGCCAGCGCCGCCGCGACCGTTGTTATGATGCTGGTGCCGATCATGGTATTCGTTATCACTCAGTCCAACATCATCGAAACGATGGGCTCGAGTGGTATGAAGGATTAAGGAGGCAGCAATGAACAGATCAAGAAGAATAATATCCGTTGCGGCGATCCTTATGATGCTTACCATGCTCTTGTCTATCCCGGCGGGAGCGGTCAAGTCATATCAGACCTACACCTATTCATCAAGCGGATATGCACTTTATTCGCCGGATGCATACACCCCGGTCATGACGGTCGATTCGTCATATATCGGACTTGATTCCAAAAGCACGCTGGACGATCCCCGCGATCTGTTTGTCGACGACCAGGACAATATCTATATTGCCGATGCGGGCAACGACCGTATAGTGGTCATCGATAAATATTACAAGCTCAAATTCATAATTTCCGATTTTACGAATGAGCAGGGAGTTCCCGACAGCTTCACGAATCCTTCGGGTGTGTTCGTGACGAGCGATCGCATATTTGTGTGCGACACGGACGCGAACCGTATAGTCACCTTCGACCGTGAAGGAAACTTCCTTTCCATCATTCCCGAGCCGGAGGATGATATCCTTGAGGACGATTCGGTCTACAAGCCGGTCGCCGTGGCGGTCGACGATTACAATCGTCTGTATGTCGTTTCTTCAACCACCTATCAGGGTATTATCGTTATGTCGGATACGGGTGAGTTCATTTGCATCATAGGTGCACAGAAGGTCTCTATCTCGGCATGGGATAAGGTCTGGAGAAAGATCATGAGCGATGAGGCTCGTGCCCAGACCGAATCGATAATTCCTACCGAATATAATAATATAGCTATCCGCGATAAGCTGATCTATGTGACGACCTCCTCGCTCGATTCCAAAAAGCAGCAGAGCGCCATCAAGTCAAAGTCCAAGAGCGGTGACTACGCGCCCGTTAAGCTGCTCAACAACTCCGGTGCCGAGGTCATGAAGCGTAACGGCTTCTACCCGCCGTCCGGCGAGGTCGATGTCGGTACCTCCAGCACCGACGGCTCGAAGACCGGTCCTTCCAAGATCGTTGACGTTGCGGTCGGTCCCGAAAAGACCTGGTCGATAGTCGACGAGAAGAGAAGCAAGGTATTTACCTACGACTACAACGGTAACCTTCTGTTCGCCTTCGGCGACGAGGGCTCGCAGCTGGGTAACATGTCCAAGGTGGCGGCTGTTGTTTACAAGAGCGACGGCACGATGCTTCTGCTTGACAAGACCCAAAAGAGCTTTACCGTTTTCCAGCGTACAGAGTACGGTGACATTCTGATCAACGCTCTGAAAAACCAGAACGAGCGTCAGTTTGACCGCGCCATCACCGACTGGACCGAAATACTTAAGAGAAACTCAAACTTCGATACCGCGTATATCGGCATCGGTCAGGCTTACTCCCGTAACGGTAACTACGAGGAGGCACTGAAATACTTTGAGGCGGCATACGACACCGAAAACTGGTCCGACGCCTACAAGGAGATCAGAAAAGAGTGGATATCCAAGTATATTCTGCTCATTCCGGTCATCGCTGGTGTGATCATTGCCGCGGTGGTGCTCTTCTTCAAGTATGCGGGCAAGGTCAACAAGCGTGCGGCGACCGCAGGCGGCAAGCGCACCTTTGGTGAGGAACTACTTTACGGCTTCCATTTGATCTTCCATCCCTTTGACGGATTCTGGGATCTGAAGCACGAAAAACGCGGATCCTTGCGAGCGGCTCTTGTCTATGTGGCGGCAACGATCGTTGTGTTCTTCTACCAGGCTATAGGCTCCGGATATCTTGTCAATCCGCAGGGCAATTACACGACCATTGTGTCACAAGCACTCAGTATTTTGGTTCCGCTTATGCTGTGGGTCGTTGCAAACTGGTGCTTGACCACGCTGTTTGAGGGCGAAGGCAGCTTTAAGGACATATTTATCGCATGCTCCTATTCGCTGTTGCCTCTCATCATCATGATCGTGCCGGCGACCATTTGGTCCAACTTCGCGGTCTCCGCAGAGCTTGACGTGGTGGAATTTGTCGGAACGGTGGCGTTCATTTGGACAGGACTGCTGATATTCAGCGGCATGATGGTGACACACGATTACACCCTCTCCAAGAACTTCATAATGTCTCTCAGCACGATACTCGGTATGGCGTGTATCATGTTTATAGGTATACTCTTTACCACGCTGCTGGGCAAGATAATCAGCTTTGTTTCCAACATCGTCATTGAAATCAACTACCGTCTGTAAGACGCAAAGGCAAGGTGATTAAACATATGAAAAGAATATTAGCAGCACTCTTGACTGTTGTGTTACTTCTCGGTACGCTGACGGTGAGTATCTCCGCAAAGAAGATCACTCCGGTCTACGAGGTCGATGATCAGACCAAAAAGGATACCGAAGAGATCGATTACGAGAAGACTCTCGAAAAATACCTCACAACAGAATTTACCTCTCCCGAGGAAAAGCTCGCGGAGATGGATCTTATGTACGAAAAAGAAGGGTATCAGCTCTGGGTGGATACGTTCACAGGAGAGGTCGCCACAAAGGATACAAAGAGCGGTCAGATACTTTTCTCCAACCCCTATGATGTTTATTCCTCGGGGTCCGACTCCGTGAAAAAGCAGTTGCTTTCTCAGATCGTTGTCAAATATACCGACAATGATACCGAAAAGTACATGTACAGCTTCACCGAGGCTGCACAGCGCGGACAGATCAAGTTCAAGAACATCAAAAACGGTATTCGTGTTGAATACACCATCGGACGCGAGGAGAGCCGTACGCTCGTTCCCAAGCGCATCCTTAAGGAAAGACTTGAGGACTATATCCTCGACACCTTCGCGGCGGAAATAAACTCCAGATCCCGCGAGATGGCGGAAAGAGGCGAAGCAAACACCAACCTCTGCTATTCGCCGGATGACGGCGAGACCTGGTACGCAAAGGTTACCGGCGAGTACACGATCAACGGTGAGAAGATCTCCCTTGTGAAGGACGAAAAACTCAGCGGCCCCGTGCTCGTCAGCGAGGTCAACTGGCGCGATTACTATCAGGAATCTCTTTACACCAAGATCATTACCGAATCCGGTAACAACGAATGGTTCCAGTTCAACAAGCTTCGTGCAAACTACAACCGTAAGGATCTGAACGAGGCCGATACCGAATCCTTGAAAAACGAGATGATGCTCCAGTACCCCATAACCAAGGAGCATGCGATCTACGTCTTCTCGCCCGACGCCACGCTGACCGAGACGCTTGCGATCGAGGCGCTGATCAAGACCTATGTTCCTCAGTACACATTCGAGGATCTGGATCAAGATCACCTCGATGCGGGCTACGACAGCGACGGCGATAAGGCTCCCGCGCTTTTCAAGCTTGCTCTTGAGTATACTCTTGACGAGCTGGGTATGAGCGTTCGTGTTCCCGTTAACGGCTTGCGCTTCAACGAGACACTGTATCAGCTCACCTACATCAGCGTTCTTCCTTATATGGGAGCCGGCGCAAACTATTATCTCAAGGATAAGACCGATACATTTACCGGTTACAACTTCTTCCCGGACGGTTCCGGTTCGCTCTTCCGTCACGAGGAGCTGAACACCACGGGCTCTACCATCATAAACGGTAAGGTCTACGGAGCCGACTATGCTTATCACACCATTTCCGGAAGCCACCAGGAGGTCATAAGATATCCTGTTTTCGGAATCGTCACTAACTATCACGAAAATCGCACCGAGACGCAGTTGGTTTCGGAGGCCGAGCTCGATGCCGACGGAAACGTGCTGACCGAGGCGGTATACGAGAAGGTGGATGTGACCTATACCGAGGATCGCGGCTTTGTTGCGATCATCGAGGAGGGTGACTCGCTTGCGACCATATCCACCAACCACTCAGGCAACGTCCATAAGTACAACTATATGGAAATGCAGTTCTATCCCAGACCGAAGGACACTATGAACCTTGCGAACATCATCTCGGTCGGTTCGAACGCGCCGTGGACGGTCGTTTCCTCGCGTAAATATGTCGGAAACTACAAGATCCGCTACATCATGCTGACCGACGAGAAGATCGCCGAGGAGAAGGGACTTGAAAACACCTACGAGCCCACATGGATGGGAATGGCGACCGCTTATCGTGATTATCTCGTAAAGCAGGGCGAACTCACTCCTCTTACCGAGGATGACGTGGACGAGGATCTTCCGCTTTACCTGCAGACATTCGGTACGCTTGAGACGGTCGAAAAGATACTGTCGATTCCCGTGAATGTCATGACTCCGCTTACAAGTTTTGAAAATGTCAAGACGATATATGACGAGCTTGCCGCGGAAGGAATAAGCAATGTTAAATTCAGACTGACCGGCTACGCCAACGGCGGTATGTACAGCAGCATGCCGTACAACCTTAAGTGGGAGAACTCGGTTGGCGGAAAGAGCGGATACGAGGATCTTGTCGAATATGCCAACGAAAAGGACTTCGGCATCTTCCCGGATTTCGACTTCGTGTACGCTCGCGCAAGCCAGGATTCCTGGTTTGACGGTCTGTCGCTCAGAAAGCATGCGGTCAAGAGTATAAACGACCAGTACATGTCGAAGAGATATTACAGTGCGACCAAGCAGACCTTTGTGGGTCGCTATGAGCTGGCTATCTCGCCCGCGTACTTCGACCACTTCTACAGCAAGCTTTCCGAGAACCTGCTTAAGTACTATCCCGAGGGCTACAAGACCGGCATATCGGTCGCAACGCTCGGTACCGACCTCAACTCCGACTTTGATACCGACGAGCCCTACAACCGCGCCGACTCGCAGGAGTACACCGAGGACATCTTTAACAAGCTGTCAAACGATTACAGCGAGGTCATGACCGACGGCGCGAACGCTTATGCATGGAAGTATGTTGATTACATCATGAATGTTCCGCTGGATTCCAGCCGATTCAACAAGTCCAGCAACGCGGTACCGTTCATCGGAGTTGTGCTTCACAGCTTTGTACAGATGGCAGGCTCGCCCATCAACATGGAGGGCAACATCGCGTACAGCTTCTTGAAGGCTATCGAGAACGGCGCAAGCATAAGCTTTACCATCTGCTACCAGAATTACGAAAAGCTTAAAGAGGATTATCAGCTGAGCCAGTATTACTCTGTGCGCTATGATATCCTTAAGGAAGATATCGTAAAATATTACAACAAGCTCAACGAGCTTACTCGCGATCTCCAGCTTCTGAAGATCACCGATCATGAGTTCCTTGTCGGCGAGCGTATTCCCGACGCGGATGAGATCGAGGCGGATCTTAAGGCACTTGAGGAAGCGGCAAAGGCTGAGGCCGAAGCAGCTCAGAAGAAGCTTGAAGATGAGCTTCGCCAGAAGGCGCTTTCCGGACGTATCGATGCCGTTACAACCGCACAGGATGCGCTTACCGCTATCAAGAACAGCTACTACGGAACCGGTGCGGTGCTTGATGCGACCACCGGACGTACAGACCGCGGTCTGTTCGATCAGCTTGACACCGTTACTCAGTATGTCAACGATTACAAGCAGGCAGTGATCGACGCGGAGAAGTACAGCGCGGAGATCGAAACGACTACCGCGGCTGCCGAGCTTACCGCAAAGACTCTTGCCGAGAAGGCCGAGACGCTCAGCGCTGCTAAGACGCTTTACGAGAACGACAACAATAAGTCAACCGCGGCGCTTGACACGGCTCTTACAAAGGCTCAGAAAGAGTATGACGACAGCTTGACCGCTCTTGATACCCGCAAGACGGCATATGAGGAGCTTTACAATGCGGCTGCCGATGATATCAAGGCACTTTGCGATGCATATATTGCAATTTACGCCGATTATCTCAGCGCACTTGCCGATTACAATGCCGCCAAGAGCTTGAAGGATACCGATCCCGAGGCTTACAATGCGGCATACAACAAGTTTGCCGCGGCTCAGACATCCGCGAATGATGCGGTTAAGCCGATACGTGATGCCGACTCCAAGCTTTATTCCGCGATCTACTCCTACATGCAGCAGTCCTCCACCGTGAGCACCAAGCTTGCCAACCGCGATACCGCGCAGGCCGCGTACGACGCCGCCGAGAACAAGACGCAGTATGAGGCTGACAAGGCTGTATACGAAGCCGCACAGGCAGAGTATGATCTCGCCAAGGAAGCGGACGACGCGGCAAACCAAGCCAAGAAGGACGCATCTTCGAACTACAGCAGTGCCGTGACCGCACAGTCCAACGCAAAGCGCAAGACCTCCGGTCAGGTCAACTCGATCAACAGCATCATAAAGAAGATCGACAATCAGAGACAGGCTGCTCTTAAGGCGGCGGACAATGCCGCTTATGCAGCGGAGATCCTGATTCCCGATCCTCAATATTCCGCCGAATTCAAGGCAGACGTACAGAACTCCAAGGATGAGTCGGCAAAGCTTGCCGTCGAAGTCTCCGAGCTCTTCGCACAGGCTCGCGAGCTTGTGGCTCAGTGCTACACGATAGCCTCCGAACTTGTGGAAAAGATCCCCGAGCTGCCTTCGATCGAGATCACGACGACCACAACCACGACCACCACGACCACCACCGATACTACCGAAGAGGGCGGTAAGACCAAGTATACCGACGACAGCGGCAGCATCGTTAAGGTGACATACGAAAACGGTGTGTACTTCATTTTGAACTACAACTTCTTTGATGTAAGCGTTACGGTCGACGGTGTTACACACGAGATCGCCAAAAACGGCGGTGTCAAGGTCAACGCCGACGGAACATTCACTTACTTCACAGTAATCGATTAAAAGGGAGGTGCTTTAAGTGACAAACGATATTCAGATCAAAAATACAATAAGCACCAAGGGCGGAAAAGCCAAGCAGAAAAAACGTAAGATAGCTTCGCTTGATAAGCGCAAGGCGCGTTCGGGATGGATCTTCGTGCTTCCGTTCGTTATCGGATTCGTGCTTATCTATCTGCCCGTTCTCGTCGATTCGGTCAAATACAGCTTTTCGCGCATAAGCATCCAAAGCGGCGGCGGACAGATCACAGAGTTTGTCGGATGGCTGAACTACAGAGAAGCGCTTTTCGACAACGCCGACTTTGCCCAGGTGCTCGTGCTCGGTATAGAGGAGCTGTTATTTGACATTCCCGCGATAATCATATTCTCGCTGTTCATGGCGGTGCTTCTGAATCAGAAGATGGCGGGCCGCGCGGTCTTCCGTGCGATATTCTTCATTCCCGTTATCCTTTCAACGGGTCTGATGGAATCCATCAACGCTCAGAACATTATAGCCGAATACGGCGAGGATGCCGATGGTATCAACGACGGTTCGGGCCAAAGTGCAACTGCGGACCTTGTTTCGGCGATCGACATAGAGTATTTGTTCTCAAATATGAAGGTCGGTACCGGAATAGTTGAATATGTTGCCACCGCGATAAACAACATTTATGACATAGTTAACCGTTCGGGCGTTCAGATGCTGATATTCCTTGCGGGACTTCAGTCCATCTCTCCCGCGATATACGAGTCCTGCCAGATCGACGGTGCCTCCAGCTGGGAGACCTTCTGGAAGATAACCTTCCCGATGATAAGCCCGATGATCTTGGTGAACGGTGTGTATACGATAATCGACTCGTTTACCACAGATTCGAACTCGGTCATGAAGTTTATTGCAACCGAATATACACAGACAAACGGTAACGTTATCAGCTCAGCGATGTCGTGGGTATACTTCCTCATCGTTATAGTGATCGTAGGACTTGCAGCCGCAATATTCTCCGGCTTCATATTCTACCAGAAGAAGGATTGAAAGGGGGACGGATAGATGAACAACGTACAGGAAACTCCGCGTGTTAAAAGAGAGTCCAAAAACAGGATCCGTGTTGAATTCGAAAGAACTCCGCTCAAGGATCGTCTGAAAGCCAAATTCATCAATGCCGCGTTTATCGGCAACGTGATATGGTATATCTTCCGCCTCGTCCTTTTGGTGGGTATCTCGTATATCGTGCTTTACCCCTTCTTCTCGATGATAGCGGGCTCGTTCATGACCCCCGAGGACTTTGTTGACGTTACGGTAAGGCTCATCCCCAAACACTTCACTCTCGATATCTACAAGGCCATCCTTGCAAACGGATATTGGGAGGCATTCGGCAACACGCTGCTGCTCTCCGCCTCCACGGCGCTGATCCAGACCTTCATTTGTACCTTGATAGGATACGGTTTTGCCAAGTTCAAATTCAAGGGCTCGAAGTTCGTGTTCCTTGCCGTTATGCTGACGATGATCATACCTCACCAGACGCTTCAGCTCTCGCTCTTCATGAAGTTCCGTTACTTTGATGTGCTCGGGATAACACATTTGATCTCCGGTCATGCTTCCGTGGGCATCGAATGGATCGACAATATCCTTTCGATGATCAATGTATTCCCCGAAACCTCTAAGAACACCTTTGTCAAGGCGATAATAGAGAGCGGTGCCATGAACCTCAACAACTCCTTCTGGCCGCTGATAGTCATGTCGGTATGCGGACTCGGATTCAAGAACGGACTTTATATCTTTATGATGCGTCAGTTCTTCCGCGGTGTTCCGGATGAGCTTGAGGAATCGGCGTACATCGACGGCTCGGGTGTCTTCCGCACCTTTATCCAGATCATTTTGCCGCTTTCGGTACCGATGATGATCACGGTCTTCCTGTTTGCCTTCTCGTGGCAGTGGACCGACGACTTCTATACCGAACTGTTTATCACAAACAAGAAGGTGATAAAGCTGATGCCGGATATGGTCGAGATCCCCAAGGCGCTTGAAACAAGCTACGCCGGACAAAATATGTATTATGCGGCTATCCGCAATACCTGCGGTATAGTGATAATCCTGCCGCTCGTTATAATCTATATGTTCTGCCAGAGATATCTGGTGCAGGGCATCGAGCGTTCGGGTCTTACCGCCGACTAATACGGTAAAAGGCAGAAAATGCCTGTTCGGGCGGTCAAAAGCATCAAGCTTTTGACCGCCCGATATTCAAGAAGGGCATTCGCTGATATTTGCGACGTTTTTTGATGTAAAAAATGAGCTATAGCAAAGAATTCGGCGCGCTCTTTTTTGTAATATGTTACGAAAGTGATAATTTTTCCACAAACTACTTGTATATTTGGCGAATTTGAGTTAAAATATATAGTGGCAATAAATGGTCCGCTCAAAAACGGACTGACAAAAAAACGGAGGATATTAAATTATGTCAGTAAAAGTTGCTATTAACGGTTTCGGCCGCATCGGCCGTCTTGCTTTCCGTCAGATGTTTGACGCCGAGGGTTATGAAGTTGTTGCCATCAACGACCTCACCAGCCCCAAGATGCTTGCGCATCTTCTGAAATACGATACCGCTCAGGGTTCCTTCCTCGGCCGCATCGGCGAAGGCAAGCACACTGTTGAAGCTACCGATGATTCCATCATTGTTGATGGCAAGGAGATCAAGATCTACGCCGAGAAGGACGCCAACAACTGCCCTTGGGGCAAGCTTGATGTCGACGTTGTTCTTGAGTGCACAGGCTTCTACACCTCTAAAGAGAAATCCATGGCTCACATCAATGCGGGCGCCAAGAAGGTCGTTATCTCCGCTCCCGCGGGCAACGATCTTAAGACCATTGTTTACAACGTAAACAACGAGACCCTCACCGCAGAGGATCAGATCATTTCCGCAGCTTCCTGCACCACCAACTGCCTGGCTCCCATGGCTAAGGCTCTCAACGATGCATATCCCGTTGTTTCCGGTATCATGACCACAGTTCATGCCTACACCGGCGACCAGATGATCCTTGACGGTCCCCAGAGAAAGGGCGACCTGAGAAGATCTCGTGCGGGCGCACAGAACATCGTTCCCAACTCCACCGGCGCTGCAAAGGCTATCGGTCTTGTTATTCCCGAGCTCAACGGCAAGCTTATCGGCTCCGCTCAGCGCGTTCCCACTCCCACAGGTTCGACCACCATTCTTGTTGCCGTTGTCAACGGTAAGGATGTAACCAAGGAGTCGATCAACGCCGCCATGAAGGCTGCTTCCAACGAGTCCTTCGGTTACAACACAGACGAGATCGTTTCCTCCGACGTTGTCGGCATGAAGTACGGCTCTCTCTTTGATGCCACCCAGACCATGGTCTCCAAGATCGACGACAACACCTATCAGGTACAGGTCGTTTCTTGGTACGACAACGAGAACAGCTACACCAGCCAGATGGTTCGCACCATCAAATATTTCGCGGAGCTCAACTGAGCTGTCGCCGATATACAAAAAAGGATGCCCGATCGGGCATCCTTTTTTGTATATATCAGTCGGAACCTTTCTTATTTCGAAAAATGTCGGCGATATATCTCAAGCTTTTCTTCATCCGACAGCACATAAGGGGAGTTGGTGTAATTCTTGGCTCCGCTTATAAGCTCCACATGCTCGCGTATTTCATCCTTTGAAAGGTGCAGCTCGACGCCTGCCAGCGCGGGCAGGTATTCCGCAAGCAGTGAGGGCGTGCTTCCGATGCTTTTTGCGAATTCCTCCGCCAGCGCCGCGCCCTCGGCGCTTTTTTGATTATACCTTATAAAGTCTCCGTGAAACACGGCGCAAGCCTTGCCGTGCGGAATGCCGTCAAGCAGCGTCAGACTGTAGCCGAGCGGATGCGGAAAGCCGGTGCCGGTAATGCTGATAGCCGCGCCCGCGGCGCAGGAGGCGTAGGCAAGGTCGTCGCGCATCTCGGGAGTGAATTCGTCGGGATATTCGGAAAGCACGTTCCATATCGCTTTGCCCGCATATACCGAAAACATGCGCGAGAGCGCATTCGAACGGGGAGAAAAATATGATTCCATAGCGTGCGCTATGGCGTCAAGAGCGGTGCTTATCGTGCTCTCGCGTCCGACCGATTCGGTGTATCCCGGGTCGAGAAAGGCGACGCGCGCCCACGCGCCGCGTCCGGCGTAGGTCTTTTTGTGCTTGCCGTCCGGAAGCGTCAGCACCGAATATTGATTTGCCTCGCTTCCCGTGCCCGCCGTGGTCGGAACCAGTGCGAGCGGCAGAGGAGCGTGCTTCAGTGCTTCCGCGCAAAAGAGCTCCTCGGGAGATATGGTGTTGTTCGCCGCGAATGCGGCTGCCGCCTTGGCGGTGTCCATTGCCGAGCCTCCGCCGATGCCTATTACGAAATCGGCACCGAGCGAGGAGAGTCGCCGCCCCGTTTCGTATGCTCCGAGCAACGGTGGATTGGGCAGGGAGGTGTCGAAAATATCATAGCTTATCCCGCCGGCATCAAGCGCACGGCAGACATCGCCGAGTGCGCCCGATGAGCGTGCACCGTGCTTGCCGCATATAATGGCAGCGTGTGAGCCGAGCTTCAGCTCATCGGCATGCGTGCCGATGCAGCCTCTGCCCGATATTATCTTTACCGGTATATCGATGGAAAACAGCATTGCTTTTTATCTCCGTTCTTGTTTATTTGCGCGTGAGCTTTTTTACAAAAAATATTGTACACCTCAATTGTTAAATCGATATGAATGGATGGCGATGCGTGATGATCGCGAGGCTTTTCCATTTATTTTTTTGCCGATATATTAAAAAAAGTATTGAAATTTCTCGCATATTGTGGTAAGATATTAATGGGGTAATATCTCTAAATCGTTTTGACTCGGGAATCGGTAACTGCAAAATGGTCGCAATGGTGTCTTTTTTTGAAAATGTCGGAGCGTTGTTAAAAGAGGCGGCGGAATTTGTGAACTCGTTCGTTTTCAGCGCCGTTAAGGATATGACGTTTGCCGATGTGCTGGATATTCTCATACTGTCGACAATAATCTTTTATTGTTATCGATTCATTAAAAATCGACGCGCGGGCAGGCTTGCCATCGGTCTTCTTTTTGTTATTGCCGCCATGCTTTTGAGCGTTGCTTTGAAGCTGAGGGCTATAAGCTTTGTGCTGCAAAACTTTTACCAGGTCGGCATGATAGCGATAATCGTGATATTCCAATCCGATCTGCGCGCGGCTCTTGAGCGCTTCGGTACGACACCGATACGCGGGCTCAAGAATCTGAATGCGGGAGAAATGAAAAGGATCGTTGAAATGGCGGATGTGCTCAGCGAGGCTGTCGATACCTTGGCGCGCACACGCACGGGAGCGCTTATCGCCATCGAGCGCAATACAAAGCTTGGTGAGTATTTGCGGCAGGGTGTGATACTGAATGCCGAAATGTCCTCTCCGCTGTTGCGCAATATATTTGTCAATAAAGCCCCGCTTCATGACGGTGCGGTAATAATTCGAAACAAAAGGATATATGCAGCCGGGTGCTATCTGCCGCTCTCCGGCAAGGATGTGAATAAGGATCTGGGCACGCGTCATCGTGCCGCGCTGGGACTCAGCGAGGCGAGCGACGCGGTGGTCATAGTGGTTTCCGAAGAGACGGGAGCCATCTCCATCGCCGTTGACGGCGAGCTTGAACGGAACTTTACTTACGCCACTCTCAAGCAAAAGCTGGTGAAATATCTTGTTCCCGAGGAGGGAACTGTCAAAAAGCTCAGCCGCCACGCCAAGCGCGTTGCGGAGCGCGCGGAAAAGAAGCATGCCGCGCGTAGCGGTGGCGGGTCGGACGGCTCGGACAAAATGTGAGGTCTGTGATGAAAAAGAACAAAGACGAAGCGGTATATTCCGATTACGACGAGATATATGAGACGAACACAGACTCGGGACGACGCGGCGGGCTTCAACCGATCGCGCGCATAGTTTGCTTCTTGCTCGCCTTTGCCATATGGCTTTATGTCGTGGATAACGATGCGGATGATTACGAAAAGACCTTTACACTTATCCCAATAGATATAGACGGGGCTCAGATCTTGGCGGATGTGGGCAATATGTCGGTGATCAATCTTGAGGAGAGCGCGGTCAGTGTTACGGTGCGTGGCAAACGCAAGGAGGTCAACGCGCTTACGTCCGACGATTTCAGAGCGTATATAAGCGTGGGTGGGCTCACGACCGCCGAGCGTCATCTTTTGACGGTCGCGGTGGATCTTCCCGAGGGAGTTGAAAAGATAAACGTTGAACCCTCGGCTGTGAATGTTTATACCGATGAGCTGTCCGAGCGAAATGTTGAGATAGAGATAGTTCCGCGGTATATAATGGATTCATCATACTTGATCGGAGAGGTTCGCAAGAGCATCGAAACGGTCACGGTGAGAGGTCCGAAAAACGTGCTTGACAGGATAGCGTCTGTAAGGGCCGTGCTTGAATTGGGGGAGCTCACGACGGGTGTCACCGTGGTCAGCAGCCTTGAGCCGGTGGATAAGGACGGCGAGACGATCGATGACAGATATCTGCACCTTGCCGAGCATGAGGTGGCGGTGACCATCGAGCTGTACACGAACAAAACGGTTCCGCTCGTCGTTTCGCTCGCGCCCGCAGTTTCGGACGAGGCATATCTCGGAGCCGACATGTCTGTTGACAGGGTCGTTCTCAAGGGAGATCCGAAGCAGCTTGCCGATATAGACGAGCTGGTCATCCTGACCCTGACCTCGGATGAAGAAAAAACGTACACCGTCAAGCTTTCCGACACACTGTTGCCGGATGGTGTGAGCTTTGTTTCGGCGCCCGATACGGTCAATGTGACACCGGTCTTTGCCAAACCGACGCCGGAGGTCACTACCGAACAGCCTGATGAGACACGCTCGCCCGAGGATACCGCTAACGTCACGGTTCCCGACGTGACGAGTGTCGAAATGCCCGAATAAAAAAGACGATAGAGGTCTTTTTCGCGATCGTGCGCGCGTGAGCTGGGGCGTCACGGTAACACGATCGATCATTGAACATTGTTTTTGAAAGGTCATAGCTTGATAAATGAGTAAGCTTATGCTTCGCCGACTGCTTTCGGGGCCTATCGTGCTCCCGTTTACAGCCGGCGACGCGGCGGCATTCGATGCCGCCGCAAGGATGATGAAGCGGATAGGAGCGGACGGGGTTCCGCTTCGTTTTTACCTATACCGACGCTCGGTGGATGCTCGCAGACGTGATATGATAAGGTTCGTCTATACCGTTGCCGCCGAAGCCGACGAGCCTTTTTCGGTCGACGGTGAGCGTATGGCGGATGAGGGAGTGCGAGAACTTCCCGAAAGCGAGATAGCAATAAATAAAGGAAGCGTGTCGATGAAGGCGGCTCCGCTGGTGGTCGGAATGGGCCCGGCGGGACTTTTTGCCGCGCTCACGCTTGCCGAGCAAGGGTACGCCCCCATTCTCATAGACCGCGGTGATCCCGCGGGGGAGAGAGTGCGACGCGTTGAAGGCTTCTTTGCGGGTGGCGAGCTCGATGCCGAATCAAACGTTCAGTTCGGCGCGGGCGGCGCGGGTACATTTTCCGATGGTAAGCTGGTGACCCGCATAGGCGATCCGCACACCGCGTATGTTATGCGCAGGCTTTGCGGCTTCGGTGCGCCCGAGGATATAATGTGGAAGTCCAAGCCGCATGTGGGCACCGATCTTTTGCGCGGCGTGGTGGAAAGGATGCTGGCGCGGATAGAGGAATGCGGCGGACGCTTGCTTTACAGGTGCCGCCTTGACGGCATCGACGAGCTGGCGGACGGGACGATGTCGGCGCACACGAGCCGTGGAGATATAAATTGCGGTGCGGTGATCCTGGCAACGGGGCACAGTGCGCGGGATACATATGAATATTTGATCTCAAACGGCTTTGCCGTCGAAAGAAAGCCGTTTTCGGTCGGTGTCAGGGTCGAACATCTTACCGAGGATATCGATCGCGCGATGTTCGGGCGATATGCCGGTGATGAACGGCTGGGACATGCGGAATACACGCTTTCCGACACTCGCGGAGAGCGGGGAGTGTATACTTTTTGCATGTGCCCCGGCGGTGAGGTGATAGCCGCGGCGAGCGAATGCGGCGGTGTGGTCGTCAACGGGATGAGCTCACATGCCCGTTCGGGCAGAAATTCCAATTCCGCATTGGCTGTCAGTGTATTGCCGTCCGATTGCGGTATGAGTCCGCGTGACGGAATAGAATTTCAACGTCGTCTTGAAAGAGCCGCTTTTG
Source organism: uncultured Ruminococcus sp. (assembly GCA_964590755.1). GTDB lineage: Bacteria > Bacillota > Clostridia > Oscillospirales > CAG-272 > CAG-390. The sequence continues at coordinate 47,162 of CAZPYK010000004.1, forward strand.
ATATCGGAGGCGGTGACTATACCGCGCCGATCGAGACCGCGGGTGATTTTATGAAGGGTGCGCGGCGCGCCGGAGACGCGCTCTCGGAACCCTCGCGGATAATTCCGACATATACGCGCGGCGCATATCGTGCGGCGGATCTTTGGCGCGTCCTTCCCGAAGGCTTGTGCCGCGGGCTCTGCCGCGGACTTGAGATATTTGATTCCAGAATAGCGGGCTTCGGCGCGCCGGATGTCATTCTTACCGGCGTGGAGACGCGAACTTCGGCTCCGGTGCGTTTGCTGCGAGATGAGAGGCGTCAAGCGATCGGTCGAAAAGCGATATATCCGTGCGGAGAGGGCGCCGGCTATGCCGGCGGGATCACAAGCGCGGCGCTTGACGGACTCAAGACCGCTCTTGCGGTGATATCGGAGTATGCTCCCTTGCGAGCTTGAAAGGATGTCGGATCCGAATGGTAAGTGAAGGAAAGGTCGTGCGTATTGATGGGAACTATGCCGTGGTCGCCACCGAGCGGCGCGCGGCATGCGAGGGCTGCCATAAGAGAGCGGAGGACGGCAGCTGCTCTGTCTGTACGCTGATGGGCGGAGAGACACGTCTTGATACACGTGCGCTGAACACCGTCGGTGCCGAGGTCGGAGACACGGTGCAGCTTGAGAGCAGCTCTGCAAAGATGCTGTGGTATGCACTGCTCGTGTTTATTCTGCCGTGCGTTGTTGCGATCGCGGCGTATGCCGCAGTCGCATGCTTTTCGTCAGATGAAGCGTTGCGCATTTTGGCATCGATCGCGGGCTTTGCGCTTGCTTTGGTGTCGGTGGCGCTCTATTCGCACTTTTTCGTAAAGGGACGTGCGGATGTTATCATATCTCGGGTGATCGAAAAGCACGAGCATGACGTGCGAGCTGTTTCGAATTCCGATGAAGTGAAATGATAAAAATTTGAGGCTCGGTGATACGAGTCGGAGTGATATATGATATATATGGATTCTGAAAAAAGATCTGTCAAGGACCGCATTTGGGAACTGCGCGGCGGTATTCCGGACAAGTGCGGTGAGAATGAGATAGCTATAATAGAAAAAGAGCTCGGCGTGTCCCACATCATGGCACGCCTGTTGTGGGGAAGAAATTACAAAACGCCGAATGAGGCACGGTGCTTCCTGTCGATGGGGGACACCATGATACACGATCCGTATCTGCTTGACGGAATGAAGGAAGCCGTGGAGCGCATCGAGCGGGCGTTTGACGATCCCACGGAGCATATAGCGATATACGGAGATTATGATGTCGACGGAGTGACCGCCGTCAGCGCGCTCTGCCTTTATCTGCGCGATCGGGCCCCCGGGCTCAATATCGAATATTATATACCAAGCCGCAGTGAAGACGGCTACGGCGTCAATTGCCGAGCGCTCGATCTGCTTGCAAGTCACGGCGTTACGCTGATGATAACGGTTGATACCGGTATCACGGCGGTCGATGAGGTGGAATATGCCGAAGCTCTCGGCATAGATGTTATAATTACCGATCATCACGAATGCCGCCCGCAATTGCCTCGGGCAATTGCGGTGATAGATCCGCACAGAGAGGACAGCAGATATCCGTTTTGCGAGCTGGCGGGCGTCGGAGTGGTGTTTAAACTCATCTGCGCCATGGAGATCGCCGCATGCCGACGCGACGGAGCGCCCGACAGCGAGGGCGTGCGCCGAGCATTTGGCGGATATGCGGACCTTGCCGCGATAGGTACCATAGCGGATGTAATGCCCTTGACGGATGAGAACAGAATGATAGTTGCATACGGTCTTTCGCTTATTGAAAAGACCGAGCGCCCGGGGTTGCGCGCGCTGCTCGAAGCGGCGCAAAACAGCCGCGGAGAGTCGCAGACTCAGGTCAAAAAGCGTAAGATCAATGCGGGGTACATAAGCTTCGGTATAGCGCCGAAGATCAATGCCGCGGGCAGAATGGAAGATGCGAGCATTGCCGCGGAGCTGTTTTTGACCTCGGATGAGGACAGAGCGGAGGAATTGGCATATCGTCTTTGCGATATCAATCGCCGTCGTCAGACCGAGGAGAACAAGCTTGCCGAGGAAGCGTTCGCCGCCATTGAGGAACAGTGCGACATCCAAAACGATCGCGTTATCGTAATAGAGAACGATTCTTGGATGCAGGGAATAATCGGCATCGTCGCTTCGCGCGTGGTGGAAAAATACGGTCGCCCGGCAATACTTATCACCTTTGACGGATGCTCGCGTGAGGATGATGAAGAGGATATGCCCGGCGATGTGGGAAAGGGCTCGGGACGCAGCGTAAAGGGAATAAATCTTTGCGAGGCGCTGGGAGCCTGCGCCGATATACTTACGCGCTACGGCGGGCACGAGCTTGCCGCCGGACTTTCGATAGAGCGGGGAAAAATAAACGAATTTCGCCGCAGGATAAACGAATATGCCCGCGAAAGGCTTGCCGCGGATGCCGTGAAGATCACCTCTCTTGCCGACGGTGTTGCTTCCGGCAACGAATTGACGATGGAGCTTGCCGAGGAGCTTCGTGCCCTTGAGCCCTGCGGAGTGGCAAATCCCACGCCTTCATTCATCTTAAAGAATGCGACGGTCATGCGCATTGCTTCCATTGGGGCGGGAAAACATATCAAGCTTACACTGGAGGCTGACGGAGCGGTGCTCAGCGGTGTTTGGTTCGGAATGCCGATGTCATCGCTTACGTTTCACGAAAACGAAAAGATAGATGTGATCTTTAATCTCGATATAAACGAGTACAGGGGAATTTCCACCGTCCAGCTTTTGATATCGGATGCAAGAGTGTGCGCCGACGGATATGAGATAGGTCGCTTCGGGCGCGAGACATTTGATCGGCTTTTGAATGGGCAGCCGGTTGAGAATGCGGCGGAATATCTTCCCGAGAGGGCGGATTTTATCACGGTATACCGCTTGCTTTGCCGTGAGGTGAGAGTCGGACGTGATACATTCGGCGATTCGACTCTTATGTGGCTGCTGAAGAACCGTTATATTCCCGAGGATCGCGGCGGGAGAGAGATATCATATGTGAAACTGCGTGTTATACTGGCGGTCCTTGAGGAAATGCGATTGATAGCGATCGAAGAACCAACTCCGGAAAGCGTGCGGGTGACGATCCTTCCCACCACCGAAAAGGTGGATCTTGAAAGTTCTTTGTTGCTTTGCACTCTGAGACAACGATACGGAAAGGCATAAAGCGCAGACGGGGCAGACGGCCTCTGCGAAAGGAATGGTCTTATTTATGAAAAATACAGACGATAGTATTACCGTTGCCGAAAATACGGCGGCGATCGCCGAGAGCGACGGACTTGCCGAGCATCTTCCGATGCCGAGCGGAGTTTTGACGGATGATCCGAATTCCGCGGTACCGGAAAAGGAAAGCAAGGATGGCTTGCATATACCGGCCGCAGTGGGGCCCGAGCGGCTTCTCGGCATACTCCGTGCCAACGGAGGCAGAAACAATTACGATATAGAGAAGATACAAAGAGCTTACGAATATGCCGCACGGATGCACGACGGGCAATTCCGCGACAGCGGCGAGCCGTATATCTCGCACCCCTTGGCGGTCGCCGAGGTCGTTGCGGGGCTCGGACTTGACACCGATTCGATCTGTGCCGCGCTGCTTCACGACACGGTGGAAGATTGCGCCGACAAGACCAGCCTGGACGATATATCCAAGCGGTTTGGTGCGACGGTGGCGATGCTGGTGGACGGTCTTACAAAGATCGTCACGCTGACCGTAGAGGACAAGGAAGAGGCTCACATCGAAAACCTGCGCAAGATGCTGCTTGCCATGTCCAAAGATATACGTGTCATCTTTATAAAGCTGTGCGACCGATTGCACAACATGCGCACGCTTGATGCAAAAAACGAGAAAAAACAGCGCACCAAGGCGCTGGAGACGATGCAGGTCTACGCTCCGTTGGCGCACAGACTGGGTATGCAGCGAGTCAAGCAGGAGCTTGAAAATCTCGGGCTTTTTTACCTCGATCCGATAGGATATGCCGAGGTGAAAAACGATATCGAAAAAAAGTACGGTCAAAATCAGAACTTTATCGAAAATATCCGCGCCACGGTCGATTCCAAGTTGCGTGAGTATAATATCGATTTTGTGCTCGAGGGACGTATAAAAACGGTATACAGCATATACCGAAAAATGTACAACCAAAATAAGAGCTTTGACGAGATATACGACTTTTATGCTTTGCGCATAATCGTGGGTACCGAGCTTGAGTGCTACACTGTGCTCGGAATAATCCATGAAATGTTCAAATCGATGCCCGGCAGATTTAAGGATTATATTTCAACGCCTAAGCCGAATATGTATCGCTCCCTGCACACCACCGTCATAGGACGGGACGGCATTCCGTTTGAGGTGCAGATAAGAACGCGCGAGATGCATGAGATCGCCGAGTACGGTATCGCCGCACACTGGAAGTATAAGAGCGGTGAAAAGGCAAAAGCGGACATCGACCATAAGCTTGAGTGGATAGCGCGGCTCATCGAGACCGAGGACGGAACGCGAGATCCGGACGAATTCATGCAGGCGATAAAGACCGATGTGTTCCACGAGGAGACATACGTGTTTACCCCCAAGGGAGATGTAATTGCTCTGCCGTACGGCTCAACGGTGATAGATTTTGCATATGCCATTCATTCCGCCGTTGGCAACAAGATGACGGGTGCCAAGATAAACGGCATGATAGTGCCTATAGATCGCGTGCCGCAAAACGGAGAGATAGTTGAGATAATTACCTCATCGTCAACCAAGGGACCCAGCCGCGATTGGCTAAAGATAGTCAAGACCAGCGAGGCGCGTAACAAGATACGCCAATGGTTCAAAAAGGAAAAGCGAGCTGACAATATCGTGGTCGGGCGCGCGGCGCTCGAAGCAGAGCTGAAAAGATACGGACGCACATTCACCGAGGCGCAGTTTTCGGATGTTTGCTCGGCGGTGGGCTCGCGCACCGGCTTTGCCACGAATGATGATCTGTTCAATACCATAGGCTATGGCGGGCTTTCGGTCTCAAAGCTTTCGATAAAGCTGCGCGACGAATTCGATCGTGTCGTCAAGCCCGAGGAGGCTCCCGCTCCCATAACCGACGCCGCGCAGGTGCAGGTCGCCAAGACGCCCAAAAACGTAAAGACCAACAGCGGTGTCATTGTCGACGGCGAGATAGGCTGCGAGGTCAAGTTTGCCAAATGCTGCAACCCCTTGCCGGGAGATCAGATAATCGGATTCATCACCCAAGGACACGGTATTTCGATACACAAGCGCGATTGCCCGAACGTTATTTCCGGGATGCATAATCTCTATAACGCCGACAGGTGGATCCCCGCAGGCTGGGAAAAAGGCGCGGGAAGCGCGGGCGCCGGAGTTTACGAGGCGCAGGTCCAAATACATGCCTACGACCGCATTTCGCTCATCGCCGATATAACCGGCGCGCTGGCGGAGATGAAGGTGTCCATTCTTCAGATCAATTCTCAAATGCGCTCGGATGACACGGTGCAGATCGGAGTTAAGGTGGCGTGCAAAAACATCGATCACTATAATTCCATCGTGTCTCGTCTGCGGTCTCTCAAGGATGTTATTGACGTCAGCCGCGGATATGTGAATTAAGGTTACCAAAGGATAATCAATTGATATTGGACGGAGGATCGTTATGATCGCAGTAATACAGCGTGTTTCAAACGCGTCTGTCGAGGTCGACGGAACAGTACGCGGAAGATGCGGCAGGGGATTTTTGATACTTCTCGGCGTTGCCGCGGGAGACGGTACGGCGGATGCCGAGGCGCTTGCGGACAAGATATCAAAGCTTAGGATATTTGATGACGGAACGGGAAAAATGAATCGCTCGATCTCGGATGTGGGCGGTGGCGCGTTGGTCGTTTCAAACTTTACTCTGCTTGCCGATTACAGGCATGGAAATCGCCCGAGCTTTATCGGCGCGGCGGCACCGAAGGATGCCGAAAGACTTTACGAATATTTTGCGGCACGCCTGGCATCGCACTGCATTCCGGTGGACACCGGAGTCTTCGGTGCCGATATGCATGTTTCTCTTTGCAACGATGGTCCCGTGACCATGACGATGGACAGCAAGCTGTTGCTCGGCAGATGCGAGCTCTGATATACCACTAAAATAATCATGTCGCCACACGGCGCGGAATGGGAATCAATATGATAATACATCTTGACGGTGAACTCAACAGATACTATGTACAGACTCTGTGTATGATATTTTTCCCGGGTGAGAAATTTGCGGAGCTGGAGGCTCCGTCTCCGGATAAGCCCGAATTGTGGGTAAAACTTGAGAAGACGGACGAAGGCTATCGCGCATTTGCCCGTGCCGCTCTTGCCGACAAAAGCGCGGTGGCGGAAAAGGAGCAGGCGACGGACGGAAGCATGACAAACGAGCGATGCGCCAAGATCGCCGTCGGCGGTGCCGTGATAGGTGCGCTGGGAACGCTTCTCGAATACCGTCCTTCATGGGGGATGCTGACGGGAGTTCGTCCCTCCAAGGTGGCGACCGAGATGCTTTCCGCCGGTATGAGCAAGACAAGAGTCAAAAAAACACTTGTCTCGCAGTATATGACCTTCCCCAAAAAAGCGGCGCTCGCCACCGATGTGGCGCTGAACGAGCAAAAGATCATCGGCGCGCCATCTCCCGAGGATGCATCGATATACATATCCATACCATTCTGCCCGACAAGATGTGCATATTGCTCGTTTGTTTCATATACATCCAAGCGATTGCTGTCGCTTATCCCGGAATACGTGGAAAGGCTGTGCGGAGATATCCGCGAGGCCGCGGCGGCGGCGCGCAGCATAAGGCTGAATATCAAAACCGTGTATATCGGCGGCGGAACGCCGTCTATATTGACCGCCGAACAGATGCGGCGACTTTTGTATACCGTTGCCGAGAATGTTGACATTCCGTCGCTTGAGGAATTTACCTTTGAGGCGGGGAGACCGGACACCATTACTCCGGAAAAGATGAGGACCGCGGCGGAATTCGGTGTTACGCGAGTCAGCGTGAATCCGCAATCGCTGGCTTCGGATGTGTTGACGGGGATCGGACGCTCGCATACGGTGGATGATTTTTATCGCGCATATTCCGAAGCTCGCGAGGCGGGGATAGCGTGCATCAATACCGATCTTATCGCAGGACTGCCCGGGGATACCTTTACTAAATTCGCGTCCACCGTGGACGGTATATTGGCGTTGCGCCCCGAGAATATTACGGTGCACACATTTTGCGTGAAAAAATCCGCCGAGCTGAGACAGACCTCCGGCATATACTCACTGCGCGGCGGAGACGCCGGCAAATGCGTCGACTATTCTCAGATCAAGGCGCAGCAGGCCGGGTATATTCCTTATTATATGTATCGCCAAAAGAACACCGTCGGCAATTATGAGAATGTCGGTTTTGCTCTCGGAGGCTGCGAGGGACGCTATAATATTTATATGATGGAAGAGGTCCATTCGATCCTCGCTGTGGGAGCGGGGGCGGTGACAAAGCTCGTTCGTCTGCATCCGGAGAACGGAACGCGCCCTGTCATAAAAAGGCTGTTCAATCCGAAATATCCGTTTGAGTATCTGCGCGAAAACAAGAGTGCGGAGATGCGACGCGGAGTTGAAGATTTTTTCAAGGAGTATCCCTTGAAATGATACATCCGCCGCAAGACACGGATTTTTCGAAAGAACGATTCATATAATCTTATCGGAAATAAGATAATCGGTCAGCCGCATTGCGGCATGGAGGTCGGAGTGAGCGGAGACGGTATTGGCGCCGGTGCTTTGAGAAAAAAAGCCGAAAAAAGATATATGAGCGGAATGCTGGTGCTTTCCGTCTCAACGCTTATATGCAAGGTCATTGGTCTGATGTTCAAGATACCAATGCTTGCTTTGATAGGTATAGAGGGCATGGCGTATTTTTCCGCCGCATACCATATCTACACGCTTCTTTTTACGATATCCACCTCGGGCATCCCGGTTGCGGTCTCCATGATGACTGCCAAGAGCGCGGCGCGCGGCGATCGCGGCGAGGTGAAGCGGATATTGACCGTGGCTCTTTGGTTGCTGCTTCCGATCGGAGCGATGGGAAGCGCGGTGCTTTTCTTCGGTGCCGAAGCATTTTCGAGAGCGATAGATATCCCCGGTGCCGAATATGCCGTTAAGGCACTGGCACCGACCATGTTCTTTATTTGTGCCTCGGGTGCACTGCGCGGATATTTTCAAGGGCATGAGATAATGCTGCCCACGGCAGTGTCACAGCTGATCGAATCGCTGTCCAAGCTTTTGCTTGGGTTGGCTCTCGCGTATGCCGCGATAAATATGAGAACAGATGCTCCCATAACCGCCGCCGCGGCGATATCCGGACTTACCGTCGGAGTGGCGGTCGGGGCATGCTATCTTGTTGTCAAAAAGCTGAGGTTCTCGCATTCCGCCGAGCATGAGGGGCTGTATATTGCCGCCTCCCGACCGGCGTCGCACCGCCGTTTGCTGTCCGAAATGGTGAGACTTTCGTTGCCTATCACACTGAGTTCATCGATGACAAGTCTTGCGGGACTTGCGGATACCGCGCTGATAACCTCTCGCTTGACTGCGGTCGGAATGGCGCACGATGCGGCGCTGGCGCTGTACAGCGGGTATTCCAACCTCGCGGTGCCTGTCTTTAACCTGCCGACATCTTTGATCTCTCCGGTCGCCATGTCGCTGGTGCCGTCGATATCCTCTGCAGTGGAGGCGGGAGAGCACAAGACAGCCAATGCGGTCACCGCAAGCGCCTTTAGAGTTACTATGGCGGCTTCGATCCCCGCATCTCTCGGCATGGCTGTTTTTGCAAAGCCCATACTTTTGCTGATATATCCGTCGCAGACCGAGGCGGTGCAGCGCTCGGCTCCGCTTTTGGCGGTGCTCGCCGGCGCGGTATTATTCTCATGTCTTATCACGGTGACCAATGCCGTGCTTCAAGCATGGGGACACCCCTATCTGCCGATCGTGTCCATCGCTGTCGGAACGGCGGTAAAGATGATATCCGAATTTCTTTTGATCGGATCGACGCTCGGAATTTACGGAGCGCCGCTGAGCACGCTGATGTGCAGTGTCACGGTGGTGTGCTTGAATGTTATCTTTATGCGAAAGCGCACTCCGTTTCGCGGCTCATGCCTCGGAGAAGCGGTGCGTACCGTCGCGGCGGCGTTGCCGACGATAGCCGCGGCGGGAACTGTATATTATCTTGTGCTCGGCTTGACGGACAAGAATGCTCCGTCTCTGCTTGCGGCGATCCTTGCGGCGGTATGCTTATATTGCTTTGCCGCGCTCAAACTGCGTGTGCTGACGGCAGAGGATATAGAATCCTTGCCGTGCGGGGAGAAGCTGGTGCATCTGCTCGGCAGGGCGGGATTGCTTTGAAAATGATATATTGAAAAACGGAGATACAAAAAATGAAACGCGAAGAAATGATACGCTCTCTTGTTCAAAAACAAAACGGAAGCTATACCTTTGACGATCTTTGCATGATACTTAAGCTGTTGCGCGGAGAGGGAGGCTGTCCGTGGGATCGCGAACAGACGCACGAGAGCATACGTGCGAATTTTATCGAAGAAACGTATGAGGTAATAGAGGCAATAGACAATAAAGATCCAAAGCTGATGCGCGAGGAGCTTGGGGATGTCCTCCTTCAGGTCGTATTTCATGCGCAGATGGCCGCCGAGGAGGGGGAGTTCGATATTTCCGGAGTGGCAAATGATATTTGCGAAAAGCTGATACATCGTCACCCGCACATATTCGGCGACATTAAGGCGGACACATCCGACGAGGTGCTCAAAAATTGGGATGCGATAAAAAGTGAGGAAAAGCACAGAGAAACGTTGACCTCCAAGCTTCGCGCCGTGCCTCCGGCACTTCCGGCATTGATGCGGGCACAAAAGGTGGGGAAAAAGGCATCCTTCTTTGATTTCGATTCTTCGGCGGCGGTGATAGAAAAGATTCGCGAGGAGACCGCCGAGGTTTCCGAGGCCGCCGAAAGCGGGGATATCGCTGCCGCGGAGGAGGAGATAGGTGATCTCCTGCTCACCGTAACAAGTCTTGCGCGTAAGCTCGGAGTTGACAGCGAAAAGGCCCTGAACGGCGCGGTGAATAAATTTATCGATCGTTTTGAACGCGTCGAAAACGAAGCCGCCGCCGAGGGTAAACGCCCCGAAGAGATGACGATGACCGAGCTTGATGCGATTTGGGATCGCATTAAGCACTCATGAATGTGAACATTTTGTAAAATGTGCATTGACGGTGTTTGTATGTATTGAATTAACGTACAAAACAAGATATAATAATAAAAAGGTGTACACTGATGAGGCTGGATAAATATTTAAAGGTATCCCGTGTTATAAAAAGGCGTACTGTGGCAAACGATGCGTGCGATGCGGGACATATATCGGTAAACGGCAAGGTCGCCAAGGCATCATATGATGTGAAGGAAGGCGACGAGGTGACGGTTTCCTTCGGGCAGCGGCAGCTCGTATTTCGTGTTTTGAACATTCGCGAGCATGTGGGAAAAGCCGATGCCTCGGATATGTATGAGATAATATCTCAATAACAAAGTCATATATACGCCGCGCTTCGCATAAAATGCTTGTAAAGAGCTTACGGCTCCGAAATAGTCGATGCGGAGGGCGTTATGAACAACGGACTCGGAAAGAACAATCTATCGGACAGATCGTCTGCTTCAGACGAGCCGAAAAGAGAACATGTACATGAATTTTCGGTTCAACATCGAAAAGCTCTTCGGATGAGCGGAGTGAGCGAGGTGCTGAGCTTTGATGACGAAAGCGTCAGCGCCATGACCGAATGCGGCGAGGTGGTCATTGACGGAAGCGGTTTGCGCATTTCCGTGCTTGATACCGATCGCGGGCTTTTGTCACTTGAGGGAGATATCGGCGGGATATATTATGTCGGCGACGCGGCAAAGGCCGCCTCAAAGGGCGGACGCGGTATCTTTCGCCGCCGTTGAGCCGTGGAGGTCATGCGTATATCTCCGCAAACGCAAGCACTGATGCTTTTGGCGTCGGCTTTGGTCGGCGTTGCGGCGGGGATGGTGTTCGATCTGCTTGGGGTATTTGCGTCAGCGTCGGCCCGAGGGAATAAGCAGGCGGGCTTTTATGACACAAAACTGCCGCTGATAGGAAAGCTCGGGAAGACGAGCGGCGTCGCAAGCGTGCTTGCGGCAGTGCTTTTGACGCTTGCGGATGTTCTTTTTCCGATCTGCTGGGCGGCGGCTGTGCTCTGTGTGTTTTACGCATTTGATGACGGAATTTTTCGCATTTACGGAATCATATGCGGTTTTGTCGGTTTCTTTGTATGGCGCAGGACGCTCGGAGTGCCGTTTCGCGCGTTGGGAGAATTTATTGTTTACGCGTTTCGAGCTGCAAACGCATATATTTGTCTGCCGTTCAAACTTTTGGCGGGATGTCTGAAAAGGGCGCTCGGATATTCGTTTGGTGTTTGTCGGCGCGCGTTCGTTGTGCAAAGGCTGAAAAGCTGCGATCGCCGCGAGCGCGCACGTGTGACGACGCTTGCCGATTCGGGCTTTGGATTCGGTGCTCTGCTTGACGGCGGCGCGAAAAAATGATCTTACGGAAAGGAAGCTTTCGATAAAGAGAGCTGTGTGCTTTGAATATGAACGATTACGGTAAATATTTCGGCAGGATCACGCTCGGTAAAGCGGGATTTTTCGTGAAGGTCGGTCTTTTTGCCGTCACTGTATGCTTGCTTATAACTTCTTTCACTCTGTTTATGGAATATAAGCGGTTGGGCGAGGCTCAAGCGCTGATAGAGGAGAGAATAGAGAAAGCCGGTGTGAGAGTGGCTGAATTGAGATATGAGATAGATGCACCGATGGATGAGGAGTATATCAAGCGCGTCGCACGAAGCGAGCTCGAGCTTGTGCTTCCGGACGAGATCGTTTATTATACCGATATTCCGAAACAATAAAACGAACCAAAGCGGATAAACGCGACCGACCGATTCCACAAAAACGGATATCGGTCGGTCGCGCGCATTGAGTCGGAGACGAATACAAACGAGAGGAAAAAGAAATAAATGAAGTTATACGATATCTCTCAAGAGGTCTTCGGTTGTCGGGTGTTCCCCGGCGACCCTGCGCCGAAAAAAGAAACACTCGCATCGATGGAAAAAGGCGATCCTTACAATCTGACCGCCTTTGGTATGTGCGCTCACAACGGCACGCATATCGACGCGCCGCGTCATTTTATCAAAAACGGCAAAGCCGTGGACGAGATAGCTCTGAATGCCTTTGTCGGAGCGGCGTTTGTTGCCGAGCATAGCGGAGTCGTCACCGCCGAGGATGCATCGAATATCCTCGAAAAGGCAAAAGCGCGCAGTGCGAAGGCGGCAAAAAGGCTGCTTATCAAAGGGGATGCAGAGGTATCCCTTGAGGCGGCAAAAGTGTTTGCCGCCGCAAATATACTGCTTTTGGGCAACGAGTCGCAGACAGTCGGAGCGCCCGACGCTCCCATGGCGGTGCACCGAATGCTTTTGTCCGCCGAGGTCGTCTTGCTTGAGGGCATATGCCTTGCCGAGGTGCCGGAGGGTGCCTTCTTTTTGAATGCCGCTCCGCTGGATCTGTCGGGAGCCGACGGCTCACCGTGCAGAGCCTGGCTGGCAGATATCGAGATTTGATCCCTTAAACCGCAAATTGCGCGAAAGGTGCGAGGACAGAATGAAAAAAAACATTATTGCAACGGTTGCCCCTCGATACCCCCGCGGAGATAATGCGCTTCGCCGCCGGTGCGAACATCTACGATTCCTCTTGCTCGCCGAATGCGCGGGTATATTTCATAGATTCGGGCGCGGGATATTATCTGAAATGCGCCGAAAGCGGGCACCTTGCGCGCGAAGCGGAAATGACCGGCTATTTTCACTCAAAGGGCTTGGGCGCCGAGGTTTTGAGTTATATCAAGAGCAGCCGAGATTGGCTGTTGACCGCGTCGATCCCGGGGGAGGATTGCACTCACGCAAGCTTCCTTGCGGACCCCAAACGCTTGTGCGACAGGCTTGCGATTGAGTTGCGCCGGCTGCACGAGCTCGATCACACCGATTGCCCGGTGTCGGATAAAACGGCGGAATATATCGCCACCGCCGAAAGAAATTATCAAAGCGGAAGCTACGACAGCTCTCATTTTCCCGACAGCTTCGGCTACCGCACGGCAGAGGAGGCATACGCGGTTCTTGCGTCGGGTCGGTCGGCGCTGAGAAGCGACGTTCTGCTTCACGGCGACTACTGCCTGCCGAATGTCATTCTAAGCCTCAACGATTGGAGGCTCTCCGGGTTTATCGATGTCGACTCGGGCGGCGTCGGCGACAGACATGTCGACTTGTTTTGGGGCATGTGGTCGCTTTGGTTCAATCTCGGAACCGACAAATACCGCGGGCGCTTTCTCGATGCCTACGGCAGAGATAAGGCAGACGAGGAAATATTAAAGCTCGTCGCCGCCGCCGAGGTCTTCGGGTGATCCGACATAACCGAAAAACACATCTGACAGATACAAAAACACGCTGTGCCCCAAAGCTCGATGTGAGCTTTGGGGCACAGCCGTTTCAAACTTATTGATCAAGCAAAAGACCGGTAAGATATCTTCCCACGCCGAGGGCGTATGCCGCGGCGCCGTCGCGCGTGCCCGCGTCGGTGGGCAAACGCACCATGCGGCACTCATAATTGAACACGCCGGAAAAGCCGGTCGCTTTTAAGCCGAGCATCGCATCCTCCCAGTTTATCGTGCCGAAGAACGGAAGCAGATGCAGGTCATCTCCCGCGTGATTGTCATTGACGTGCAAAACGGTCAAGCGGGAGCCAAGCTTTGCTATCTCGGTCGATTGCACAAGTCCCGTGGTGTGAGCATGACCGAAATCCCAGCAATTGCCGACACCGAAATAGTCCGCAAGCTTGATTATCTCGTCCGCCGTCGAGCCGTAGCGGTGAATGCCCTCCGCCTCGCGCGGACTGCGCATATTTTCGATAGCCAATTTAACGCCGCATTTTGCCGCTTTTTCGGCAAACGGAGTCATATATTCGACGTTTTTTTGAAAGCCGTCCTCTCCGTTTTTTGCTTTGATCGGATGTATAACAGCATTTTTTATTCCGGCAAAGCCCGCCGCCTCGATGCAATGCAGCATCCGTTTTGAAAACGCCTCGGGGTCTGCTTTTCCGTCCGCCCCCAACACCTGATGAAAGGGCAGGTGACCGTAATCCATCTGTATGCCGTATTTGGCGGCGAGCTCTGCCACCGCGCCCAGCGTCCGCTGCCAATCCTCGCCCATGTCCGGGACCGTTTCGATATCAAAATCGATCCCCTCAAAGCCTACGCGGTGAAAATGCTCCACCATTTCAAGCGGCGAAAATCTGCCGTTTCTGCCCTCCGTGTGAAAGCGCGACGACGCGCCAATCTTTAATCTTTCTTTCATTTTTTGACCGTGTACCTCCCGTTTTCTTGCCCCGCGGGGCGTTTTTTATTATATTTATAAAATCTCAAACAAACGGATGCGCCGGGCTGTGCGATGCCGAGCATCCGCCCCGACGCGCCGAAAACTTACCATCTGACCATGTTCTTTTCATATTTTTGGACATATGCGTTCTTCAACTCATCCTCGGTAATGCCGTAGCAGAGCATTACGTCGCCGTAATACATCAAAACGTCTGCCATTTCCTCGATCAGATCCCGACGCAGCGCTTCATCGCCGCAAGCCCGCTCGGCGCCGTTCTTTTTTATGATATCTATTACCTCGCCGATCTCGCCTATCATCCAAAGCAGCTTGTTCTTGCCGTTCTCGCGGTTGATCTCTTCCCATTTTCCCTTGTATTTTTCCTGGAGCCTGCTTTGCATCTCCAGCATTTCGGCTATTTTAAATCCGTCCATGACACTTCTCCTTTACCGAACGGTCGCAGCATGCTTTTCGGTCAAGCGTTGATAGGAATCGAACCGTAAGCTCTGCCGTGATTCGTGTTACGAATCTATTATACTTCAAAAAAACGCTCAAGTCAAGAAAAAACGCGATCATCCGCCGCGTTTGCCCAAAATAAGCTCATCGGCTTGATTTTTAACCGATTTTATAGTATAATGATAGCACAAAAACAAAAACGAGGTCTGTCATGAAAAACAAGAGAAAAAATATTTTATTCGTTCTGACCGACGACCAAGGCGCTTGGGCGATGGGATGCGCGGGTAACTCCGAACTCAAGACCCCCAATCTTGACCGTTTGGCCGAAAACGGCATGAGATTTGAAAATCTTTATTGCGTCTCGCCGGTGTGCTCGCCCGCCCGCACGTCGCTGTTGACGGGCAAGATCCCATCGGCTCACGGAGTGCACGATTGGCTGGCAAGCGGGCAGATAACCGCCGACGATTCGCTCTCCGACGAGCTTAAAGAAGCCTTTGCCATGCCAGATCCGCCGCAAAAATACGTTTGGCCGAAAAGCCAGCTTGACGGCGACAAGGGAATAAGATATCTTGACGGTCACAAGACCTTTACCGAGGTGCTGGCTGAAAACGGCTACGAATGCGGGCTTTCCGGAAAGTGGCACATCGGTGCCGCCGACAAACCGCAGGCGGGCTTTTCCTATTGGTCGACCTGTGCCATAGGCGGTGCCGATTACATAAACTCGGTCGTTCTCAAAAACGGCAAAATGGAAATGATAAGCGGCGAGTATGTCACCGACTATATCACCGACCGCGCCATAGATTTTCTTGACCAACGGCAAAAGGAAAAGCCCTTCTGCCTTTGCGTCAACTACACCGCCCCGCACTCACCCTGGGGCAAGGAATGCCACCCCAAAAAATATATCGACATGTATGACTCCTGCCCCTTTGATTCGATTCCCAACCTGCCGCCGCATCCGTGGGTAGAGGGAGCGGATGTGAGTTTTGATGATTGGAAAAAGAAGCCGCACCCCGGAGTCAGATTCATATATGCCAACTACGCACCGATAAGAGAGACTTGGCAGGAATATCGCCGCGAGAGCCTGCGCGGATATTTTGCGGCGGTCTCGGCAATGGACGAGTCGCTGGGTCGCCTGCTTCAAAAGCTTGACCGCGACGGACTGACCGAGGATACGCTGATAGTCTTTACCAGCGACAACGGCAGCAACATGGGGCATCACGGAATATTCGGCAAGGGCAACGGCACCTACCCGGTAAATATGTACCAGACCTCCACCCGCGTGCCCGGCATATTCTCATGCCCCGGCAGCATTCCCACCGGAGTCACGGCGACCGCAAAGGTAAGTCATTACGACATTTTCCCCACCCTGCTTGACTTTGTCGGCATTCCGTTTGAGACCACCGCCGACATGCCCGGCAAGAGCTTCGCTCCGATGCTGTGCGGCAGGGGAGACCCGAATGCCGACGGCGACGTGTTCGTTTGCGACGAATATGGAGCCACGCGTATGATCACCGACCGTCAATACAAGCTGATCTTGCGTCTGCCCGACGGCCCGAATGAATTCTACGACCTTGAAAAGGACCCCGACGAATATACAAACGGCTTCGACGACCCGCAATACGCAAATATAATCGAATCGATGACCGAAAAGCTCGGCGAGTGGTTCGAAAAATACGTTGACCCCGCCCTTGACGGCTCAAAGGAAGATGTTCGCGGTCACGGTCAGTGGACGAGTCATTCCTTCAAATAATACACCGAATATTTTAACCAAAAATTCTCTCTCCGAAGCTGCCGCGCAATGCATTTTAATCAAATATATCCAATTTAAACCAAAAGCGTTGAAAATGCGTTTCTGTTGTGATATAATAGACTCGGAATGTGATTCACCGCAGATCTTACAGTTCGGTTTCCTCGTCATGACTTCAAA